>DAIOWL010000338.1:6202-7184 GCA_036758545.1 Streptosporangiaceae bacterium
GGTCGGCTTTGCGTTGGCGCAGGACGGCCACGGTCTCGTCGTCGATGGAGATGACGCGGGTCCGGCCGCTCTTGGTCGTGCCGTTGACGCGCTCGCCGCCGATCACGGCCGTCGAGCCGGTGATGGTGATTTTCTTGCCGTCGAGGTCAATGTCCTTCCAGCGCAGGTTGAGCAGCTCGCCGCGACGAGCTCCGGTGTACGCGGCGACGTGGAAGAACGCGAACAGCCGGTGCTGCTGCGCGGTGGCCAGGAACACCCGCAGCTGGGCAATGGTCCAGACGGTGCCGGGCTCTTGACCCTGCGCCCGTGGCCGCTTGGCCCGTTCCACCGGGTTGCTGCCGATGAGTTCATCCACGATGACGGCATCGCGGAACGCCTTCCTGAGCACGGCGTGCAGGTGAGTCACGGTGGCGACGGCGAGCGGCTGGCCGTCCCGGCCTCCGCTGGTCAGCAGGTCCCGGTAGAGCTTGGTGATGGTCGACGGCCTGACGGCTTGCATCGGTAGGTACCCAATGCACGGAGCGGCGTAGAGCCGGATGCAGGCCCGGTAGTCGGCCAGGGTGCGCGGTTTGATCTCCATCGCATGGGCGTCGAGCCAGTCGTCCAGGTATGCCCTGACGCTGATCCGGTTCCGGTCGATGTACTCGCCGCGCCGGGCCTTCACCCGCGCCTCATCACGGGCGGCCTTAGCGTCCTGCTCGGTGGCGTAGCCGCCCACCCATCGCGGCTTACTGACGCCCGTCTCGGGGTCCTTGACGCGGATCACGTAGGACCAAGTGGTGCCGCGCTTCATGACGCCATCGCGGAGCTTGGGCTTGGTGGGGGACATCAGGCGGCGGTCCTTTCGGCGAGCAGCCTGGAGACGTACTCCTCCAGGGCGGTGAGCGGGATGCGGCGTGATCCGTCGATGCGGATCGAGGCGATGGTGCCGCTGGCGATCAGTTCGTAGAGCTTGCTGCGGGAGATGGCCAGGGCCTCGGCG
>DAIOWL010000339.1:0-7170 GCA_036758545.1 Streptosporangiaceae bacterium
AGGAGGCCCAGATCGCGCGGCTGGCCCAGGCCGGCCTGTCCAACCCGGAGATCGGTACCCGGCTGTTCATCAGCGCGCGCACGGTCCAGTACCACCTGGGCAAAGTCTTCACGAAGCTGGGCATCACCTCGCGAGGCCAGTTGCAATGGGCGCTGTCTTCTCGCCACGAGCCGGTTCCGGCCTGGGCCGTCACCACGGCGAGTTAGGGCGGCCCGCTCAGTTCGCCGGCGGATGCATCGTCAGGCACATCATTCCGGTAAAGATCTCTTCGTTGACGATGTAGATCATCCCGACGACATACGGCACGCCGATCACCGCGACGAGAAGCCATACCTTCCATTTCTGGCCGCTCTCTCGCTTGCTGATAACCCAGCGCTTCACCGGGGGCAGCCTGAGGAGGACCAGCGGGAGGCTTATCGCGACAGCCTGGTAGAAGCGCTGGTGGAAGACGGGGTCGCCGTCTCCCTCCGGAGTCTGGAAGGGCTTGAATCCGTCGAGCAGCAGCAAGTGAACAACGATCAGTGCCCAGAGCGCGTAGGTAACTCGCTGGATCGACTTCCAGTGTTTCCCGAGCCTTCGCTGCGCCGGGGTATTGGCCGTCGCCAGGACCGGGATGCCCATCAGCACGATGAAGAGCCCGGTTACCAGGAAGGTATGCCCGGCGAGCCGGCCGAAAACGCCCCCGGCGAAGTCGGTCGAAATGGCCGCAGTGGTCGCGTCCGAGATCCCTATGAGCATGAACATGATGCCGTACCAGCGCCGGAGCGGCGCGAACCACCGGGCTCCGGTCACGGTAATAAGCGGGGTAATCGACACAGCCAGGAAGAAGGCTATCTCTCCCCCCGTCCCGAGTATGTCGGCCTCGGTGTTGGTCAGGCTGTCCTTCTCGTTCAGCGAGAACCAGCCGCGGGCCACGAAAATCCACGGGATGAACGCCGGAAGCCGGAGAAGGAAGAGGATCAGGGACTGCTTCTTGATAACCAGGGCCGAGAATATGAAGTCTTCGCCCATCCAGCTATCTACGGTCCGGGGCTTCGGGGATAGTTCTGGACGGGGCTTCGCGACTGGTTCTGGGCGAGCGGCGCCTACTTCCATTCTAGCCATTGCCGTTCTCTCCTTCTATGGGGTATAGCTCCGCCGCCGCCACAGGTAATTCATTGTCAGCCAGGTTAGTTCGGGTTTCCGGCTTGCTTGGGGTCCTTCTTGGCATGCTTGCCTTTTGCCGGAATCACTTTCGCTTTGTCTTTTACTGGAATCACTTTCGCGTTGTGATGCGCTCCCGGCGCGTTCGGCTGGCCCGGGCCCTGGTCCTCCTCGGGACCGGTCTGCGACGCGCCTGCCCCGTTGGCCCGGAAGACGAAGAAGGCCGGTCCGTGCAGGACTACCTCCGTAGCTCCGGTCGCGACGCCAGCCACGGTCAGGGCCACCAAGGCGGCCGTCACCTTGCGCGCCGCGCTGACCTGCCGGTTTTTCGCCTTACCGGGCGCCTGAGTAGTCGGCTTTGCCCGCCTGGGGCTTACGCCTGGCTTCGTAGCTGGCGCAGCGACTGACCGGGTTGCCGGCTTTGCAGTCGGCCTGGCCGCTGGCTTCGTGGCCGGCTTGGTGGCAAGCTTGGCCGCCGGCCCGGCGGCCGAAGGGGCCGTCGGCTCGGTAACCGGCGGGGCCGCCACTCCGGCAGCGGCCTGGGCCCTGAGCTTCGGAGGCGGATCGGCCGCCGGCCTGGTCGCTGGCTTCGCGGGGCTCAGCAGGTCTTCGGTGAAGTTCGTGGCCACTCCGCCGAGGTCAGCCGATAGCTTCAGGATCCCGGCCCGTATCTTGGCGGCCTGGAGCTCGGCCGCCGCGAGCGTCGCCGCGGCATGGTCAGCAGCCTGCTGTACGAGCCTGGCGGCCTCCTGTTTCGCATCCGCGCGTGCCGTGGCCGCGTCATCGCGCGCCTCGTGCCTGATCTCGGTAGCTTGCTGGTTGGCCTCGGAGATGATCCAGGTTGCGAGCTCGACCGAGGCGGCGTCCCAGACCTGCCCCTCGGCGGACTGGACCCGGCCCGCCTCGCGAACCCGGTCAACCTCAGGCCTGACCCGTTCCATGACCCCGGTCGCGCCGTGCTGGAACACCGGCCCGTGGCGGGGTACGTCCGCCTGGGGAGCCGAACCTGGGCGAGCCGGGCCCGGGCCAGGCGCGTAGCCCGGCTGAGGGGCGAAACCTTGCGGGGCGTAGCCTGCCCGCGGACCGGGTCCTGGACCCGGAGCGTAGGCGGGGCCCGGCCCCGAAGCGTAGCCTGCCCGGTGAGCAGGGCCTGGGCCGGGCACGAAGTTCGCCGGGGGAACCGAGACGGGACGGGAATCGGCACCTGGATAGGGAGCCGTGCCTGGGCGGGGGCCAAAGCCCGCGGAGGGAGCGGAGCCTGGCCGGGAATCCGGGCCGCGGTAGGGCGCGGACGGCGGTTCTTGTCGCGCGGGCCTTCCGCCGCCGCGCCGGCCGGATCCGTCATTCGCCGCCGGCGGTTCGGCTTCGGGCCACGGCGCGGCCGCGGACTCGGGCCAGCTGGGATAGCCGTCCTGCCGCAAGGCCGCCTCCGTGCTATCCCAGCGCGGGTCGGTTCGCCCTCCCCCCCAGCTCGGGTGGTCGGGGTGGAGAGCGTTCGGGCCCGGGCGCCCGGGCCAGCTGGGGTAGTCATCAGTGTGCTGGGGCCGCAGGCCGTCATACCAGGACTCATCGGCGTCGCCCCAGGCCTGCTCGGCGTCGCGCCCGGCCGGATCCTGGCGGTCGTTCCACGGGGCGCCCATGATCCAGGGATCGCCGCTGTCGGCAGGCATCTCCGGCGGGTAGGCGTCATCGCCGTTCTCAGCCTGGCGTCCCGATGTCCTCGCGTGCGCGGCGCCCCGCTTGCCGCCGCCCCGGCGACGGCCAGCGACGGCCGACAGCGCGGAGACACTGACGAGCATCAGCGCCGCGCTGATCGCGACCTGGCCGACGGCCAGGTCGCCGACCGTGACCGGTTCCGGCATCTCGGGGACCGGGGCGGCTGATGGGGATACCTGGCTGCCTTGCGCTTCGCCGGAGTCGCGGTCAGCCATGGCCGTCCGGGCACGCCGGGCGGCGGATACCGCGGTCACGATCAGTGCGGCGGCTCCGGCACCCGCGGCTACCCGCAGGAGACTCCCCGGCGTTTTACGAAAACCCTGGTCAGCGTTCATGTTCTCCGTCTCCAGCATCCCAGGTAACGGTGCGTGGGCCCTTTGATTTAGTCTGTATTGCCAGGCCCGGCCAGAACGCTGGCCGCTTCATTAAATGATGGTGACAGCTTGCGCATCAACATGCTGTGGATTGGCTGAAAAAAGTTTCAGTTTGGTTCTGACGGGCGCAGGACCCTGTATTCGGCTGGGTATGAAAGGTAACCGGCCGGCGCGGCGAATCCAGCGTCCGGAGGGCATAGTGCCAGCTAGCCGGGGTTTCTGGGAGGTGCCGGCCATGTCCGCCCGGCGCCTTCCCGCGCACTCGACGTCACTGCATGACCGACGACCGTACTTATATCGGGAAGATTACGGCCCGAAACCAGGGTTGTCTTTATTGCCAGGCTCGGGTATAAGTCGATGTCTGCCGGTGCGTCGCCCGGCCAAATGGTCAATAGCACAGCTACGCGGGCACTGCTCGATCCGTAATAAAGGCTTAAGATCTTTTTTTCCGAACGAGCCATGGTGCTTGCAGCCCTACCACCTTCGCGCAGCACGCGAACCGCCGCGGTGGTGACGGGCCGCCGGTCGCTCGACCGGTTCGCGCAAATATCACCGATGTATTACGGATGCGCCGAGGCGAACGGGATTGACGCCTGCACGCCGCACCCTAGCGATGAAGTGAACGGGCTTACGGGCCGGACCGCACCGGCTCCAGCTTTCCGCCTTCGGCATCAACCGCTGAGGAGTCCCGTCATGGCCGAGCCACGCGTCCCCGTCTCCAGTCGCCGTACCCTGCTGGCCTGCGCCGGCGCCGCATGCGCCGCAGCGCTGGCCGGATGCGCCCGCGGCAGCTCCAGCAACGGCGCGATGGCCGCGAGCCAGCCCGCCCAGGGCAACTCCGCCACGGTCGCGCCTGACTGGGCCTCCCGCGCGGCGGCGGGCCTGGACGAGGCCATCCTGGGCCGGCCAGCCTCGGGCCGGCCCGCCTCAAGCCAGCCCGCCTCGGCCCAGCCATCCTCGCCCCAGCCAGCCTCGGCCCAGCCGCCATCACTGGCCCTGACCTCCGACGTCCCGGCCGGTGGCGGCAAGATCCTGGCCGACAAGAAGATCGTGATCACCCAGCCGCGGGCCGGCTCGTTCCAGGCGTTCACCGCGATATGCACCCACCAGGGCTGCACCGTCTCCAGCGTGTCCGGTGGCACCATCAACTGCCCGTGCCACGGCAGCAAGTTCAGCCTCACCAACGGCTCGGTCGTAGCCGGCCCGGCCCCGTCCGCACTAGCCCCTGTCAGCATCAAGGTTCAGGGCACTTCAATAGTCCAGGCGTGATTCTCAAAGGGAGTTCCGACATGACCTACATCATTGCGCTGCCCTGCGTCGACCTGCTCGACAAGACCTGCATCGACGAGTGCCCGGTCGACTGCATCTACGAGGGCGACCGGATGCTCTACATCCACCCGGACGAGTGCGTGGACTGCGGCGCGTGCGAGCCGGTCTGCCCGGTCGAGGCGATCTCCTTCGAGGCTGACGTGCCTGCCCAGTGGAAAGGCTTCTACCGGATCAACGTCGAGTTCTTCGAGGGAATCGGCTCACCGGGCGGCGCGTCCAGAGTCGGCAGGATCGGCAGGGATCACCCGGTCGTGGCCGGGCTGCCCCCGCAAAGGTAGTCGGCGGCTATCAGGCGGCGGGCGGCCCGGACTGCGGGTCCGAGCCGGACCAGGCGGGCCGTCAGGTCATCGGCGGCGGCATGCAGCGCTTCGCCGGTCAGCGGGTCGAGGGCGTCGAGGATGAACAGCGCCGTGGTGGTGTCATCGCGCAGCTGAGTGCGGCGCGCCTGGCGCCAGTTCCACCGCCGGCAGGTCACGCCGGCATCGTCGCACCACACCACCTCGCCGGGGTCGGGGTGCTCGATCACCGCGACGCCGTCGGCGGTGGTGTCGAAGGGCTCGTCGCCGGCGGCGCGGATCAGCCGCGGCGCGCCGGTATAGCGGGTCAGGTCTTCCCCGCCGACCGGGATCTCGTGCAGCACCGAGACCGCGTTGTACAGGTCGGTGAGCCGGTTCACCCGGGGCAGCCCGGAAGCCGCCCGGCGCAGCAGCGCCTCCAGGCTGTTGCGGGTGCGCTTCGGCTTAGCTCCGAACGCCCGGTACGCCTCCCGCCACGCCGCCACGTGCGGGAGCTGGTCGGCCGTCCCGTCGCCGAGCGCCTCACGGGCGGCGGCCTCCGCCGCCTGCAGCAGCGCGTCGCTACCCTGGTCGCTCGGGCCTGGGACGATTCCGTCGACGGCCACCAGCAGCGCGCGGTAGTCGGGCCGCAGCGCGAACACGGCGGCGTCGACATAGGCGCCGGCGAGGAACTCCTCGAGCATGCCCGCATCAGACATCGGTAGCCTCCGATCGTGATCCCGGGCCTACGCCCGGCTCGAATACCGTCAGGGCGAAACGCGCTGTCCGGGCTGTGCTGGCGTTCGCGTAGCCGTGGGGCAGGTCTCCGGCGAATGAGGCCGAGTCTCCCGTGGCGAGTACGTCGGCGTGCTCGCCCACCCTGAGCTCGATCCGGCCGTCCAGGACCAAGAGCAGCTCGCGGGTCCCCGCCGCGTGCGCCGGACTGGAGTGACTCTCGCCCGGCCCGAGCGTCCAGTCCCACAGCTCGGTGACGTCCGGCGGCTCCGTGCCGGCGACGAGCACGGCCCGTCCGCCGAGCTTGCCCCGCCACAGCACCGGAGCAGCACCGGCCCGGGTGACCTGCAGCCCGGGCTGATCATCCAGCTCGACGAGGGCAGGCAGCCCGATGCCGAGCGCGTCGCTGATGAGAAGCAGCGTCGCGATGCTGGGGTTGGCCACGCCCTGCTCGATGCTGACCAGCATCCTGCGGCTGACACCCGACCGTTCGGCCAGCTGGTCCAGGGTCCAGCCTCGGCGGTTCCGTCCGTGCCGGACCCGGCCGCCGATGGCCCGCGCGACGCTGTCCGCCCCGGCCCGGGCCTCCAGATCTGACTGCCTCACGTAAGGCATTATACTGCACTATCGAGAGACGGGAGTACCCATGAGACCTGACCAGCCGACCGCACCCGCCGGCCTGCGCCCGGAAACAGCGGTCATCTGCGCCGGCCGCCCCGGCCACTCGGCCGGCGGACCGCTCAACGTCCCGGTGGTGCTGGCATCGAACTTCCATGCCAGCGAGCCGGCCGGGCCGGGCACCGGGGAGGACAGCCGCGCCTACTCGCGCACCGACGCCACGCCGGGCTGGGAGGCGCTCGAGGCAGCTGTGGGCCAGGTGGAGGGCGGTCACGCCGTGGCTTTCTCTTCCGGCATGGCCGCTATCGCCGCGGTGCTCGATCTCCTGCCCGCCCGCGCGCGCATCGTTGCCCCGGCCGACTGCTACTTCGGGGTGGGCGAGCTTCTCGCCGACGCCCGGCAGCAAGGGCGCTGGGCTGTCGACCGCGTTGACCTGACCGACACCGCGGCCGTCCAGGCCGCCGTCACCGGCGCGGACCTGCTCTGGCTGGAGACCCCCTCGAACCCGCTGCTCGATGTGGCCGACCTGCCCGCGCTGTGCGCCGCCGGCCGCCGTGCCGGGGCGATCGTCGGCGTCGACAACACCTTCGCGACGCCACTGCTGCAACAGCCCCTGGCCCTGGGCGCGGACGTGGTCGTGCACAGCGCCACCAAATTCATCGGCGGCCACTCCGACCTGCTCTCCGGCATCACCATCGCCCGCGACCAGGCCCTCGCCGGACGCATCCGCCACCGCCGCGGCATGACCGGCGCCACCCCCGGAGCCCTGGAAGCCTTCCTGGCCCTGCGTGGCCTGCGCACCCTGGCCCTGCGCCTCGACCGCGGCCAGCGCAACGCCGCCGAACTCGCCCGCCGGCTCGATGAGCATCCGGCCGTCAGCCGCGTGCGCTACCCGGGCCTGCCCGGCGACCCCGGACACCGCACTGCCGCCGCGCAGATGACCGGCTTCGGCGCCGTGCTGGCCTTCGAGGTCGCCGACG
>DAIOWL010000340.1:0-7165 GCA_036758545.1 Streptosporangiaceae bacterium
CTGCCAATGTGTATGCCGGGAATATCGGCCAAATTGGCCGGCGGTCCGATGGTAGCCGGAGGGTGGTGTTCCGGTCCGCCTCGTCAACGTTCGATACGCAATGGCCGAAATGGGCTTACCAGATTGCGATGGCCGCGTATCTGTACGACAAGCAGATCCAGGTAGTCGCGGACGGCCAGCCAGACGGCGACAAACTCCTGTCCGTCAACCTCATCTTACCCATACACCCGCCACACCAAGGCTCTCAACCTGCTCACCACAGACCGCTGACCAGCGAGAACAGCACCGCTTGTCTTGATTCCGGCGCACCTGGCCGCCACCTCTCAAGGGCAGCCTGGCCGCTGGTGTTTCTTCCAGCAATCTCAGACGTACCTCACCTAGCTCCTGGGGGTGCTTATAAGCCGTCTGAACAGACCGAATATAGGGCGTTCACCCGATGCGGCGGCAGAGGCCTTACGGCGAACCTTAATGAAGGGGAACCAGACAAGGTTCCCGGGGGCCAAGAAGGAACCGTGCGCCCGCTAGGGGCCCGGGGAGGAGCAGACGGCATGAGTACGAGCATGATCCCGGAGATCGGATCGCTGTCGTTCTGGCGGATCGTGGACGTCCCGTTCGAGACGTACGCGGCCGCATTTGACACCTGGCTGGGCACGGGGCACGGTGGCGAACTTCGGCTCGGCGGAAGCCGGCTGCTCGGGCCGATAGAGCACGATCGCGAACTGGGTACACGCCGGATCCAGGTCCGCCTGACCCGGGGGCCGATGTACCCGATGCTGCGTATGCGACTGGAGATCGACCGCTGGTCCTCATCGTCCACCGCATTGGAGCTCATTCCCTCCAGGCTCGTCCGGCCCACGGCGGATTATTTCCGGGCTGGCCGTCTCCTGCTTGACTCGCTGACCCAGTCTCTGGCCCGGTATCCGGAGCCGCTGGTCACGTCGTCAATCGCGTCCTGACATTGCGTTGGCGGCTGAATCTTCGCTGTTTACAGGGGACTCGAAGCGTGGTAACCCGGTAGGCATTGGGGAGGATGCGATGTCGATCGGCTCGTTTGAGCGGTACCCGCTGCTGTTCGGCCCATCCCCGGTGCACCCGCTGGAACGGCTGTCCGCACATCTGGGCGGCGCGTCAGTCTGGGCCAAGCGCGAGGATTGCAACTCGGGGATCGCCTACGGCGGTAACAAGACGCGCAAGCTGGAGTACCTGGTCGCCGATGCCCTGGCCAAAGGCTGCGACACACTAGTTTCGATCGGCGGCGTGCAGTCCAACCACACCCGCCAGGTCGCGGCGGTCGCGGCCCGGGTAGGCCTCAAGTGCGTGCTCATCCAGGAGAGCTGGGTGAACTGGCCAGATGCCGTCTACGACAAGGTCGGCAACATCTTGATCAGCCGGCTAGCCGGGGCGGACGTGCGGCTCGTACCCGCTGAATTCGGCATCGGCTTCAAGAAGAGCTGGGAACAGGCGCTGCGCGAGATTGAAGAATCCGGCGGCAGGCCATATGCCATCCCGGCTGGCGCTTCCGACCATCCCCTCGGCGGCCTGGGCTTCGCCGCCTGGGCCCTCGAGGTCGCCGAACAGGAACGTGAACGTGACGTGTTCTTCGACACGATCGTCGTGTGCTCAGTGACCGGGAGCACCCAGGCCGGCATGGTAGCTGGTTTCGCCGCACTGGCCGATTCCGGAGGGCGCGAACGCCGTGTCATCGGCATCGACGCCTCAGCCAGGCCGACTGAAACCCGCGGTCAGGTCACCCGTATCGCGCGTCACACCGCCCGGCTCATCGGCCTGGAGCGTGAGCTGGGCGATGAGGAGATCGAGCTGAACGAGCGCTACCACGCGGGCACCTATGGCATCCCCGATGATGCCACCCTCGATGCGATGCGGCTCGCCGCCCGCACCGAAGGCATGATCACCGACCCTGTCTATGAGGGCAAGTCCATGGCCGGGCTCATCGACATGATCAGCCGCCGCGAGATCGAGCCCGCCGCCACGGTGCTCTATGCCCACCTCGGCGGCCAGCCCGCGCTGAACGCTTACAGCGCGCTGTTCTCCTGAAGCCGGCATTCCGCGGCACGCCGCTGGCGTCCGCGTCCGTGCGACAATGGCGTCGTGCGATGTCCCGTCGCTGCCGAGCCGAATGATGCCATCGGGGGTCGCTCCATAGCGTGAGGGACTGGCTTGCGCCGTTGATGCTGGCCGCCGCGCGGGGGCGGCGACGCCCAGCGCGGTGGTTGCTGCCCGCGCTCGGCATTGCGCTCGCGGCGGCGTTTGCCATCGGCGTAGCGGCACAGTCCCAGGTCGCGGGCGATCAGGCCGCCCGTTCGGTACTCGACAAGGCATCTCCCGTGGACAGGGAGGTCCGTGTCACCTGGCAGGGACCAGTCAGCCCCAGCGTGGCGAGCCAGGCTCGGGCCCTCATACGCGGGCTTGGCCTGGGGTCACCGACCGAGGTTGTGCTGATGAACCCGGTACGCCTCGGAGGAGTGGTCGTGCGCCCTGCCGCGATTGCCCCGCTGGACCGGTGGCTTTCCGGCGGGGCGCCGGCTCCGCTGGGTCCCTGCCGCCCGGAGCGCTGCCCGATGCTGCTCGCCGGCGGCGGCCCGGTTCCCTCGACCCTGGCTGCGATCGGCGTCCGTATCCAGGTCGCGGGCTCGTCGTCGCTGCGCTCGGCGGTCCCCCTTGGGTTCGTGCCGTCAAACGCGGGTGCCACGCCGGTGCTCGTCACCTGGGACGTCACGGGACTGGAATCGCTACCGGGGCTGAGCGGCATCTACCGCACGAGCAGCTGGCAGGCACCGCTCACGACGGCGCGGCTGCGGGCATGGCAGCTTGCCGGCGCCGAGAACCGGCTGGCCCGTTCGCAGGCTCACCTGCTTCTGAGCGGGAGCCAGTTCAGCCTGAGCGCGCCGTTCACCGCACTGGATGAAGCACGTGCCCAGGCCAGCCTGGCGCCACAGCGGCTTCTGCTCGCGGGCGGGGGCACGATCGCGGCGCTGGCGCTGTTCATCGTCCTGGCTGGCGGCGGACTTCGCCGCGACCAGCAGGCCGAGCTTGACCGGTTCCGCAACGCGGGGGCCCGTACGCGCCACTGCTTCCTGTTCGTCGCGGCGGAGTGCGGGTGGCTGTGCGCGGTCGCACTGAGCGTCGGCGCGGTGGTGGGTATCGGGGCCGCGGCGCTGCTGGCGAGGGGTGAAGGAGAGCCAGCTGGCGCCATCCTGATGCATAGCGTGATCACCCCCGCAGGAGCAATCACGCTCGGAATCGGGTGGCTGGCGGCGACCGTGCTGCTCGGCGCGCTGGTGCTGGTGCGCAGCGCGAGGCTGATCGACGTGCTCGCGGTCGCGGCGGCGTCCGCCCTGGTAGCGGCGCTGGCCGGGGGCGCCGGCAGCGATCACGCGATGGCGCTGCTGCTCGCGCCGCTTTGCTGTCTGGCTGTCGGCGTGCTGACGTTTCGGGCTGCTGGGGTGGTGCTGCAGGGAGCGGAGCGCGTGGCACGGAGCGGCCCGGTGCTCCCGCGCCTCGCGCTCGTCAACCTCGCCCGCTCCCCCGGGGTGCCAGCGCTGGTCATCGCGTTCATCGCCGTCGCCACTGGTCTCGGGGGTTTCGCCCTCGGCTACCGGTCGACCCTGATCCGCAGCGCGGCGGACCAGGCGGCAGACCGTGTCCCGCTCGACGCACTTGTCTCGCCGGGGCCGGATTTCAGCACCCCGCTCGAGGTGGCTCCGCTTCAGCGCTGGCAGGCACTCGCGTCCGGTGCCGTGCTGCCCATCCGCCGGACGGACGCGAACTACACGAGCGGCGGGGAGACCCTCACGGTTCCCGCTCTCGGCATTCCCGCGGACGGACTAACCCGGATCCACGGCTGGCGGGAAAGCGACGGGTCGGCGCCGCTGCCCGTACTCGCCCGGCGCCTTGAGCCGACAGCCCCGGTCCGAGTGGCTGGACCGATGCTTCCGGCCGGCACGACATCGCTGTCGCTGCGAGCTTCCTCCCAGGGCCTCGCGGTCGGCGTGACCGCGGACCTGCGTGATCCCCGAGGAGCGATCAGGCAAGTCGCGTTCGGAGCAGCCGGCGCTGGTGCCGCATTCCTGCGGGCCCCCGTGCCGCGCGGACGGTGGGAGCTCGAGGCTCTGGAGCTCGACGAACCCACGGGTCTCGCCATTACGAACGGCCACCAGAACGGCGAAAACCCGGCCGCCGCGACCCAGTCTTCCGCGCGCGTTGCGCTCGGACCGCTACTCGCGTTGCAAGCCAGCGGGCGATCACTGCTGCGCGTACCGGTCGGCGCCTGGCGCGGGGTTGGCGCCGCGACGGCGAATGCGCCGGCAGGAGGCGGCACGGTCGCGATGGTCAGCTTCGCCACCAGCGGAACACCTGGCGTGCTCCGGCCGGCCCAGCCAACCGACACGAAACCGATACCGGTGCTCGCCGATCGGCAGACAGCCGCCTCCGCGGGGCCCGGTGGTCGCATCGCGCTGACGGTCGACGGCCTCCCGGTGACCGCGCGCGTGGTCGGGGTCCTCAGCCGCTTCCCGACGCTCCCCTCCGAATCGGCCGGCTTCGTCGTCGCCGACCAGACGACGCTCGCGGCGGCCCTGGATGCGCAGCTTCCCGGTCAAGGCCGAGCCGATGAGCTGTGGATCAGCACCGGGGATCCCGCGCGGTTGCGCGCCGCGCTCGGAAGCGGGGCGCTCACCCAGCTTGACTCCTCGTTCCGAGCGGACATCGATCATCAGCTGCAGGACGCGCCGGTCGCACACGGGGTGCTGGGGACGCTGATCGCGGCGACAGCGCTGTCCGTGCTGCTGGCGGTGGCCGGGTTCCTGACGACGCTGCTCGGCGGTACCCGCGACGAACGGGTCGAGTCAGACCTCGACGAGCAGGGCGTCGGTCCGCGCGGCATCCGGGCCGAGCTGCGAGTCCGGCTCGCGCTCGTGAGCATGCTGGGGGTGATCGCCGGCCTCGGAATCGCCGCGCTGCTGACACGGCTGGCTGTCGCGAGCGTCCGCGCCGCGGGTACTGTCGCCAACCCCCGCCCGCCGGTAGTGACGGTAGTGCCATGGGCGGCGCTCGCAGCCTGGGGAGCCGGCATGTTCGCGGTGCTCGCGCTCGCGGGCTGGCTGGCGACCCGGGCACTGATCGGAAGCTGGCGAGCGGGCCGGGTGTCAAGGGAACGCATTGCCGAAGGCGGCCGAGCGCCGCACGAGAGCGTGGTCCGATGAGCGAAGAGGTCGTCGAACTGCGCGACGTGTTCTGCGTTCACCGAACGAACGAGGGGGACGCGGCGGCTCTGCAGGGGGCGAACCTCGAACTGGGCCGCGGCGAGGTGCTCTGCGTGCTCGGTCCGAGCGGCGCCGGCAAGAGCACGCTTCTGCGCGTAGTCGCCGGGATCCAGCCGCCGTCCGCCGGGGTCGTCCGGGTGCTAGGCAGCGACATCGGCCGAATGCCTGTGCGCTCCCGGTCGCGGCTCCGTCACGAGCTGATGGGATTCCTCGGGCAGCACACCGAGACGGCACTGAGCCCGGATCTTCCTATGCGTGACGCTGTCGGGTTGCCGCTTGCGCTACGGGGCATGCCGAGGCGGGAACGTCACCGTCGAGTCGATGAACTCTTCGAGGCCACGGCGCTGGCCGACCGGGCTGACGCGTTGCCCAGGGAGCTGTCCGGCGGCGAGCGCCAGCGGTTCGCGCTGTGCGCCGCCCTGGCCCACCGGCCGGCGCTGCTGCTCGCCGATGAGCCGACCGGCGAACTCGACGACGCGAGCGCTGACGCCGTTCGTGCGCTGATAGTCGAGCTTGCTCGCGCCAACGGCATGAGCATCATCCTCGTGACTCACGATCCGGCGACCGCTGAGGTCGCAGACCGCACCCTCCGGATCAGGGACGGACGGATCGTGGGCGACCGGCGCGGCGGGGAGGAGGCACTCGTAATCAACGACGGCTGGCTGCGGCTTCCCCCCGACCTGCTCACTCAGGCTGGTATCTGGCGCCGCGCCCGTGTGCAGCCGGCCCCGGACGGCGTGATCGTGACACGGGCGGTCAGCGATTCCGGACCGACCGCGGCGGCGGCAGCCACGGCCCGGCCGCAGCCGACGGCCCGCTGGGCTCCTGTCCGGGTCGAGCTTCGTTCCGTGGCGCGCGCCTATGGGCACGGGCCCGCCTGGCGCCGCGTGCTCGGCGGGCTCACACATGATTTCGTGCCTGGCCGGGTGACCGCGATCACGGGTCGCTCGGGGGTGGGGAAGACGACGCTGCTGAAACTGGTCGCCGGGCTCGAACGCCCAAACTCAGGTCAGGTCGTTTTCGACGGGCATCGGCTAGGCGACCGCAACGATGAGCAGCTCGCAAGCCTGCGCCGCGAGCGGATCGGATACCTCTCGCAGGAGCCCGCACCGATCGGGTTCCTGAGCGCCGAGGAGAACGTGGTCCTCACACTGCGGATACGCGGCTGGGACGTGGATACCGCCACCGAGCGCGCGGCGGAAGCGCTGATCCGGGCGGGGCTCGTGGACCGGGCCAGCCAGCGCGTCCACCGGCTCTCGGCTGGGGAAGCCCAGCGCCTGGCGCTAGCTCGCGCGCTCGCGAGCGCGCGGGGCCTGCTGGTCGTCGACGAGCCGACCTCCAGGCAGGACGAGAACAACGCCCGGGCTATCGCAGCGCTGCTGGCGGCCGCCGCGCACGAAGAGGGTCAGACGGTGATCTGCGCGACGCACGACCAGGCTGTGATCCGTCGAGCGGACGCGGTTGTCGCTCTAAATGGATAGAAGCGACGCCGGGTAACGTTGCGGCCGCGATCGGCCCCTTGATTGCTTCGTTACCTTCGGTAGGTGTCTGCGAGACAGGATTCTGGCATGCTCTTCAAATGCTAGGACGGTCAGAATCGAGCGAGCTGGCTGCGGCACGACTGCGTTTGGGTGGCGAAACGACGCTTGTTCCGAGAAGGCTGCAAATCGTCGGCCACGGTGCTCGCGGTGATGGTTGCCCTGCCCAGGACACCGACAGCAGTCGATGCCCAGTGCGATTCGGCCGCCGCACAAGGACTTGGCTGAACCGCCCATCAATGCGCTGCCGCAGGGGGATGCAGCCCGAAACGGGCCAGAATGCGCTTCACGGCAGCCGGATGACCCGATCAACGAGAGGAAGATGAAGAAAATGAAACGGACCAC
>DAIOWL010000341.1:0-7155 GCA_036758545.1 Streptosporangiaceae bacterium
TGGGTGAAGTTGGGGCTGCCCAGCCGCTTGAGCTGGGTGTCCAGGTAGGAGAAGTTGCGGCCCTGCAGCAGCGGGTCGTTGGTGAAGTCGATGCCGGGGACGATGTTCTGGGTGCAGAAGGCGACCTGTTCGGTCTCGGCGAAGAAATTGCCGGGCATCCGGTCGAGGACGAGCCGGCCGACCCGCCGGACCGGGACCAGTTCCTCGGGGATGATCTTGGTGGAGTCCAGCACGTCGAAGGCGAAGCGGTCGGCGAAGTCCTCGTCGAACAGCTGCAGCCCGAGCTCCCACTCGGGGAAGTCTCCCTGGGTGATGGCGTCCCACAGGTCCCGCCGGTGGAAGTCGGGGTCGGCGCCGCTGATCTTGAGGGCCTCGTTCCAGACCACCGACTGCATGCCCAGTTTCGGCTTCCAGTGGAACTTCACGAACGTGGACCGGCCCTCGGCGTTGACCAGCCGGAAGGTGTGCACGCCGAAGCCTTCCATGAACCGGAACGAGCGCGGGATGGCCCGGTCGGACATGACCCACATCAGCATGTGGGTCGATTCGGGCAGCAGCGACACGAAGTCCCAGAAGTTGTTGTGCGCGCTCTGGGCCTGCGGGAAGCCCCGGTCCGGCTCCTGCTTGACGGCATGGATCACATCCGGGAACTTGATCGCGTCCTGGATGAAGAACACCGGGATGTTGTTCCCGACCAGGTCCCAGTTGCCCTCCCGGGTGTAGAACTTGGTCGCGAACCCGCGCACGTCGCGGGCCAGGTCGGTGGAGCCCTTGTTGCCCGCGACGGTGGAAAACCGGACAAAGACCGGCGTGCGCAGGCCGGCCTCGGAGAACGGGTCGGCCCGGGTGATGTCGGTCAGCGGCTCGTAGTTCTCGAAGTAGCCGTGCGCCCCGTAACCGCGGGCGTGCACCACCCGCTCGGGGATCCGCTCGTGGTCGAAGTGGAAGATCTTCTCGCGGAAATGGAAATCCTCCAGCGCCGCCGGCCCGCGTACCCCGGACCGGAGCGTGTTCTGGTCGTCGGAGACCACGATGCCCTGCTGGGTGGTCAGCCGGGGTGCGCCGTCGGACGCTGCCTGGTGGGTCTCGCCGCCATCGCCGCGCCCGACCCGCTGATCGCCGTACTCCGCCGCCTGGTAGCCGTTTTCCTTACTGGTAGCCATGACCCTCCTCAGGGCTGTCGTGCCGCTTGGTGCCGCGCCGCCCTACCCGCCGGCGTGCCCGTTGACACGCCCCGGCCGCCACCAATGCGGCAAGGACGCTGCGCTCCGGCCGCTACAGCGGAGCGCGACGTCCCTGGGCTGCGGTGTTACCCGCCCTGCGACTGGCGGGCCTGGTCGCCTTGCGGCGCATTGCCCCGGTCGTGCCGGTCCGTACTGGCGGTCCGGGCGAGCTTTTCTCGACGGCCTGCTGGCCCTCCTTGACCTGCTCCGGATGCTCCTTCATTTCCTTTTCCGCCTCGTCCTTGAGCTTGTCGAACTCGCTCATCGGAGGTTCCCTCTAGCTGGCACCCACATGGTGCTCGGGACGCATTGGTAGCGGCACGCGGAGGTGTATTGCCCTAATGCCGAATGACCGATGGCGGCCACGGTTCACTCACACTGTTCGTCCGTGGTTACGGGTCAGCGATGTTCGTCCGTGGCAACGGGGTCAGCGGTCTGCCTTGCGAGCCGCCCGCCGGGATACGGCGGTGACCGTAGAGTCGGCCTGATGCAGCGCCTTCGCTGTCCGGGTGGATGGATCACGGCGCTGGGCGGCCAGCGCCAGGCGATGTACGAACGCCCGGGTCAGCGGCAGGGCGATAGCCAGCAGCAACCACATCCGCAGGCGCCTGGAGAAAAATGCCCACATGCTCAGGGTCCCTTCGTCGTCCCCCGTGAGGTACTCCGGCGCGCTACCCCCCTTGTCCCGGGCTAACCACGTCCCGAGCCGCCTGCTACTCCCGTAGCAACCAGATCCGCTGCGTTTGTGCTCCAGATCGCCGGGTAGCAGCCGGTGCCCCGAAGGGGAGATTCGAGCACATCACTACATGGGGAAACGACGGGAGACGATCGTGGCGAATGAGTCTGGGCCTAACGCAGGCGTCGAAGGCGTCGCGGAAGACGCGAAGGGCCGAGCCAAGGAGGCGTTCGGAGCCGTAACCGGGAACGAGTCGGTGAAGCAGGAAGGCGAGGCCCAGCAGGACAAGGCCGCCGCGCAGCGCGACGTGGCTGCCAAGGAGGCTGAGGCGGAGAAGGCCCGAGCGGAGGCGAGCGCGGCTGAAGCAGAGCAGCGGTCGCATCAGTAGAGCCTGAGCTGAGAAGAGGCTCTCGGACCCGCCCGGGACCGGGAGCTTCTCGCTATGCCAGCGCAAGCTATCCTCGGCGACGCGGCCACGGCAAGACCCTCGCTGATGCCTTTCAACCCTACCGTCCGCGCGTGCAATCGCGGGCGCAGGACCGGACGCAGGCCCGACCGCAGCCCCCAGCGCGCATGGGCGACGCCGCTTGACGTGCTGCTCGTAGCCGAGCGGGCCGCGCTGCTGGCCGACCGGGACGACGAGTTCACGACGCTGGTCACCATCGGCTACACCGGGATGCGGTGGGGCGAGACGATCGGCCTGGAACGTTACCTCCTGCTCTCGGCACTGATCAACGTCGAGTGGCAGCTCCGAGAGGTCAGCGGCCGCTTCCACCGGCTCCCGCCGAAGGACGACTCCTACCGCAGCACGAACGTCGAGCCGCTGACCCCGGTCGACATCCCGCCCCCCTCACCGCGCTGCTGGCCGCCAGGCAGGCAAGCACGCACGGCAGCAGTGCACCTGCGCCGCCGAGCCGATGTCTCTGCCACGGCGGGCCGCGACCGCTGTCACCCCCCGCCGCCGCCACAGGACCTCAGCCTCACGCAACGAGTCCCATGCTGCGGCGCGACCAAACCCGCCGATGAGCGCAGCCGGCAGGCGAGAACGATGCTGCTCGTCCTTTTGTGGACGTCACTTCCGCGTTTCCGCTGATCGCCTCGGCCAGGTGCGGTCACCCGCTGTGTTGTTCGATGGGTTCGCTCATTTCTTGTCCTCGAGCTCCGAGCGGACTGACTCGGTGAGCTCGTCCCAGGAGCCGGTGAACTTCCGGATTCCCTCGTCCTCGAGGACTGCGAAGACTTCGTCGAGGTCGACACCGGCATCGGCCACGGCTTTCATGACCTGCGCCGCCTCGTCGTAGGTCTTCTGGATGGGCTTGCCGGGGCTGCCGTGATCGGCGTAGGACCTCAAGGTCTTCTCCGGCATGGTGTTCACCGTGTCCGGCGCGATGAGGTCGCTGACGTAGAGGGTGTCGGGGTAGTCCTGGTTCTTCACGCCGGTTGAGGCCCACAGCGGGCGCTGTGTCCTGGCGCCCTTTGCCTCCAGCGCGCGCCACCGGTCGGAGGAGAAGACTTCCTCGTATGCCTGGTAGGCCAGCTGCGCGTTCGCCAGCGCAGCCTTGCCCTTGAGGGAGGGGTCCGCGCCGGCCTTTTCCAGGCGCCTGTCGATTTCGGTGTCCACGCGGGAGATGAAGAAGGACGCCACCGACTCGATCCCTGTCAGCGATCCGCCGTCCTGCACGCGCTGCTCCAGTCCGGACATGTAGGCGTCCATGACCGCCCGGTACCTCTCGGGACTGAAGATGAGAGTGACGTTGATGCTGATGCCCCGGGCAATGGACGTAGTGATCGCAGCCAGCCCTTCCTGCGTCGCCGGGATCTTGATGAACAGGTTGGGCCGGTCGACCAGCCACCACAGGTGAGCCGCCTCCGCGGCGGTGGCGTCAGTGTCGTGCGCCATCCCGGGGGCCACCTCCAGCGACACCCGGCCGTCGCGGCCGGTGCGCTGCGCCACCGGGGCGAGCAGGTCGCAGGCGTCGCGGACGTCAGCGGCGGTGATGGTCCGCAGCGCCTCCCCGACGCTGATCTTGCGGACGGCCATCGCATGTACCTGGTCGTCGTAGGAGTCGGAGGCGCTGATCGCGGCGGCGAAGATGGTCGGGTTGGTGGTGATGCCCACGACGGAGTAGTCGTCGACCAGTGACTGCAGATCGCCGCTGTGGATGCGGTCGCGGGAGAGGTCGTCGAGCCAGACGGCGACCCCGGCTGCGGACAACTCGGTCAGCTTCTCGTTCGGTGCCATGACAGTGCCTTCCGGGCTCGGGGATGGGAAAAGGGGCGACGGGTCAGCGATCGCCGGTGGGGGTGTGCAGGACGCCGGCGCTGGCCGGGCCGGTCGGGGCGGCCGGCGGCACCCCGGCGGCAGCAAGGCTTTCCCGCGCCGCGGCGACGACCGCGCCGGCAGTGAGGCCGAACTGCTCGTACAGCACGGTGTAGGCCGCGCTGGCGCCGAAGTGGTCCAGGCCGACGATCCGGCCGGCGTCGCCGACGAACTCCCGCCAGCCCATGGGCACACCGGCCTCGACGCTCACCCGGGCGCGCACCGCGGGCGGCAGCACCTGCTCGCGGTAGGCCCGGTCCTGGGCCGCGAACCACTCCCAGCACGGCAGCGACACGACCCTCGTCGGGACGCCGTCGGCCTCCAGCGCCTCGCGGGCGGCGACGGCGATCTGCACCTCGGAGCCGGTGCCCATCACGATGACCTCGGGGGTGCCGCCGGAGGCCTCAGCCAGCACGTACCCGCCCCTGGCGACGCCCTCGGCCGACGCGAACTCCGTGCGGTCGAAGACGGGCAGGTTCTGCCGGGACAGCGAGAGCCCGGCCGGGCGGTCGTTGTGCTCGAGGATGGTGCGCCACGCCACCGCGGTCTCGTTGGCGTCGGCCGGGCGGACGAAGTCCAGGCCGGGGATGGCCCGCAGCGCCGCATAGTGCTCGATCGGCTGGTGGGTGGGGCCGTCCTCGCCCAGCCCGATGGAGTCGTGCGTCCACACGTACGTGACCGGAAGCTGCATGAGCGCGGCCAGCCGGACCGCACCGCGCATGTAGTCGGAGAAGGTGAGGAACGTGCCGCCGTACACGCGGGTCCCGCCGTGCAGCGCGATGCCGTTCATGATCGCGCCCATGGCGTGCTCACGGACGCCGAAGTGGAGCGTGCGCCCGTACGGGCCGCCCGACCACATCTTGGTCTGCCGGTCCGCGGGCAGGAACGAGGCCGCCCCCTTGACCGCGGTGCTGTTACTCTCCGCCAGGTCGGCCGAACCGCCCCACAGCTCCGGCAGGACCGGATACAGGGCGGCGAGAACCTCGCCGGAGGCCTTCCGGGTGGCCACGCCCTTCGGATCGGCGTCCCAGGCCGGCAGGGTGTCCGCCCAGCCCTCCGGCAGCGTGCGGGCGGACAGCCGTTCCAGCAGCGCGCCGCCATCGGGGGTGCCGGCCCGCCACGCATCGAAGCGCTGCTGCCATCGGGCGTGCGCCTGCTTGCCCCGGACGGCGACCCGGCGGGCGTGCTCAAGCACCTCCGGGGCGACCTCAAAGGTCCTGTCGGGGTCGAAGCCGAGGATGTCCTTGGTCGCCCGGACCTCGTCCTCGCCCAGCGCCGACCCGTGGGCGGCCCCGGTGTTCTGCTTGTTCGGCGAGGGCCAGCCGATGATCGTCCGCAGCACGATCAGCGACGGGCGGCCGGTCTCGGCATGGGCGGCGGCCAGCGCGCGGTCGACCGCCGCCAGGTCCTCGCCATCGTCGACGTGCTGCACGTGCCAGCCGTAGGCCTCATACCGCATGCCGACGTCCTCAGTGAACGCGATGCCGGTGTTGTCCTCGATCGAGATCCGGTTGGCGTCGTAGACCAAGACCAGGTTCCCCAGCTCCTGGGTACCGGCCAGCGACGATGCCTCGCCGCTGACACCCTCCTCGAGGTCGCCGTCTGAGGCGAACGCCCAGACCGTGTGGTCGAACACGCTCTCGCCCTCGGGGGCATCGGGGTCCAGCAAGCCGCGCTCGCGGCGGGCGGCCATCGCCATGCCGACGGCGTTGCCGACGCCCTGGCCCAGCGGGCCGGTCGTCGTTTCCACACCCGGTGTGTGGTTGACCTCGGGATGGCCCGGCGTCCGGGACCCCCAGGTGCGCAGCGCCTCCAGATCGGAGAGCTCCAGGCCATAGCCGGAGAGGAAGAGCTGGATGTACAGGGTGAGGCTCGAGTGCCCCATCGACAGAACGAAACGGTCACGGCCGGCCCAGTCCGGATCGCCCGGGTCGTGACGCAGCCACTTCTGGAACAGCAGATAGGCCGTGGGCCCCACGCTCATCGCGGTGCCGGGGTGGCCGTTGCCCGCCTTCTGCACAGCATCCATCGCCAGCACGCGCACGGTGTCGATCGCACGGCGATCAAGCTCGCCCATCCCCTCGGGCAAAGTGGGCCGCGGCTGGGAAGGGTTACCGGTGGGCGCATCGCCCGCGGCCTCGGCCGGCGCCTCCGGACGGGTGCTCCTCGTCCCCGTAGCCGGGTCTGTCTCGTTAGCGGTCATCGGTTGCGGTGCTCCCTGGGTATGGCCGTGGACGCTTTAGCCGCACAGCCGGATCTAGTGCCGGATCGGCCGAGGGCTGGCGGTGGCAGAGGCGTCAGGCGAGAGGGGTATCGTCCAGTGCCTTCGCGAGGTCGCCGGGTGTGTCGTAGATGGCGATGGCGCCAGCCTTCCGGAGTTCGTCGTCCCCGAAGCCGCCGGAGCGGACGACGATCGCCGGCATCCCGGCTTTTTTCGCCGCCTCGACGTCCCACACCGAGTCGCCGACCATCACGCTCGATGCATCAGGCGGCGCGCCCAGCTTCTTCAGCGCCACCTGCAGCAGGTCCGGTGCCGGCTTGGACGCCTCGACGTCGGCGCTGCTAGTCCAGTCGTCGGCGATGCCGCGGGCGTCCAGCTTGTCCAGGAAGACGTCCACGTGGCGCTGCTGACCGGAACTGGCCAGCACGAGCCGGTGACCACGTTCCTTGATGGCTATGAGCAGGTCGCGGGCACCGGGCAACGGCGCCATCTCCTCGAGCAGCGCGTCGACCTCCTTGCCCTGCTGCTCCCGGGCCTGATCGCCCGCCCGGCGCTCCAGGTCCTCACCTCCAACAGCCGTGAGCACCTGGTCCCCGCCCATGCCGATCAGCCGGTGCAGCCGCCACACCGGATAGGTCTCGCCCACCGAGCGCAGTGCCCGGTACCAGGCGAGCGCATGCTGGTAGTTGGAATCGATGAGCGTCCCGTCAATGTC
>DAIOWL010000342.1:0-1940 GCA_036758545.1 Streptosporangiaceae bacterium
CTGGGCGGCCGACCGGCTGACCGGGGCGGGGCCGGTTCCGGTGGCCACGGCGGCGGGCGCGGCGGCCGGGGCCATCGGGTTGCGCCCGCAGAAGGTCCTGCTCGGGCCGGTCGTGGGCGCGCTGATCGGGCTGGGCCTGGGACGGAGCGGGCAGCGGGCGGGTTCGGTGGCCGCGGCGGCGGCCGTCGTCGGGTTCCGGGTGAGCTCGGCCGTGCTGTTCCGCGATCCCCAGCTGAGCCTGCTGGCCGAGCGGGTGAAGGCCGAGGACCTCCCGTTCGTGGTGCCGCTGGCCAGCCAGACCCGGTACGTCGGCACCGACTATGTCCGGTCGCTGGCGCAGGTGCTGGGCGGCACGTACACACCCGAGGTGGCCGACATCGGCATCGTGGCCTCGCTGGACGAACTGGCCGGGCCGTCCTTCGACCCGGCCGGGGTGGACCCGCTGGTCCGCGAGTTCTACGAGCACACCACCCGGTTCGCCCTCGACATCGTGCCGGAGTGGCGGATGTGGGTGCGCCCCGGCTACCTGCTCTACCGGACGGTGCTGGCCCGCCCGCTCGGCCAGGCCAACGTGCCGATGAGCCAGCGCGAGGCGCAGCACGGGGTGCGCAGCCGGATCGACACCATCAGCGACGTGGAAGGCACGGTGTCAGTGCGCGGCTGGATCCGGTCCCGCGCCGACACCGGCGAGCCCATCTACGTGGGTATCTACACCACCTACCGGCACGAGGGGCGCGGCTACGTCAGCGTCGGCTTCCCGCTGCCGCAGGCCAGCTTCACCGCCACGCTGCTGCCGCGGGCCCGGCCGGGAGGCGGGCTGGTGCTGGACAGCCACAGCGAGCTCGACCAGCCCGGCCATTACCTTACTTATATAGACGCGCAGACGGCCGAGCTGACCACCGTCGCGGTGCGCGGGTTCGCCGAGCGGCTCGACGTCTACGTCGAGGCGGCCAATGGGACAACACAGCTGCGGGCCGAGCACGCGTTCTGGGTGTTCGGCCTGCCGTTCCTGGTCCTGCACTACCGGATCACCCGCAAGCCGCGGTTAGAGCCCGGTTAATTCTGGATCGGGAGGAGCTCGCGGACGAAGCCGTCGAGGAAGGGGGCGAACGGGCCGGGGCTGGCCGGGCGGACCACGAACTTGCTCAGGCCGGCCTCGACGTACTCGCCGAGCATCCGGCGGGCATCGTCCCAGCCGCGGGCGACCAGCGTCGCCGGGTCGGCCTCGGGACGGCGGCGGCGGATCGAGGCCAGCAGCGCGTCCGGGATGCCGTCAAAGGTAACCGGCAGGCTGAGCCCGAAGTGGTCCTCTTCTACCTCGCGGTCCGCCCCGGCCGCGGCGTCCTGGATTTCCTTGACGGCCGCGCCGGCCTCGGCCGGCGTCAGCAGCGAGCCGAGCCACCCGTCGGCCAGCCGCCCCACCCGGCGGAGCGCGGCGGGCGCCGAGCCGCCCAGCCAGATGTCGAGCGGCTTGGCCGGCCGCGGGCTCACGGTGGCACCGGACACCGAGAAGAAGCGCCCCGCGAAGTCGACCTTCTCGGTCGTGAGCAGCAGCCGCAGCAGCTCCAGCGACTCGTCGAAGACCGCGGCCCGGTGGCCGGAGGGGACGGGAAACAACGGCCGTTCGGCATCCTGGGCCGGCCTCAGCCCGAACACCGGCAGCACCCGGCCGGGGGCCAGCCCGGCCAGCGACGCGAGCTGCTTGGCCACCAGGACCGGATGCCGGCCCGGTAGCACGGAGATCCCGCTGCCCGCCTTCAGCCGCCGGGTCCGGGCCAGCGCGAACGCCATGCCGGTGAACGGCTCCACCACCGGGGAGTACACGGTCTCCGGCAGCCACAGTGAGTCCACTCCGGCCTGCTCGAGCGAGTCGACCGCGCCGGCGAACTGATCGGGGGACCCGGCCGGTCCCAGGGATATGCCAATCCGGACCTTCATGC
>DAIOWL010000342.1:2040-7145 GCA_036758545.1 Streptosporangiaceae bacterium
GCGGGCGGCAAGATCAGGACGCCGGCGCACCCGTCCGGGTTCGTCTCGGCGCTGGCGGTCAGGGACGGGATCATCCAGGCCGTGGGCAGCGACGACGAGATACGGGAGCTGACCGGGCGGCGGACTCGGGTGATCGATCTGCGCGGGCGGCTGGCGCTGCCCGCGTTCGGCGACGCGCACGTGCACCCGGTGGGCGGTGGGCTGGAGAGCCTGCGCTGCAACCTGGTCGGGCTGCGGTCCCGGCAGGAGTGCCTGGAGGTCGTGGCCGAATACTGCGCCTCGCTGTCTCCGGGCGCCTGGGTGACCGGCGGCGGGTGGACCATGTCGGCCTTTCCCGGCGGGCTGCCGACAGCGGCCGACCTGGACACGGTGACCGGCGGGCGGCCCGCCTTCCTGCCGAACCGGGACCACCACAGCGCCTGGGTGAACACCGCGGCGATGACGATCGCGGGCATCGACGCTCGCACCCCGGACCCGGCCGACGGGCGGATCGAGCGGGACGAGTCCGGCCGGCCGACCGGCGCGCTGCACGACGGGGCGATGCGCCTGGTGGCGGCGCAGGCGCCCGCGGCCACCGACGCCGAACTCCTCACCGGGCTCGTCGCGGGCCAGTCGCACCTGCACTCGCTGGGCATCACGAGCTTCCAGGACGCGTGCGTGGGCGCGGCGGGTGAGCTGGGACTGCCGGACTCGTTCGGCGCGTACCTGATGGCGGCCGACTACGGGATGCTGGACAGCCACGTGACCGCCGCCCTGTGGTGGGACCGGGACCGCGGCCTCGGCCAGATCGACGACCTGCTGGCCCGGCGCGAGCGGGCGGGCGACGGCCAGTCCGGGCGGGCGCAGTTCAAGGCCACCACGGTCAAGCTGATGCTCGACGGCGTGTGCGAGACGTTCACCGCCTCGATGTCCGCGCCGTACCTGGACCGGGCCGGTCATCCCACGGATCATTCGGGACGCCTGTTCATCGAGCGTGAGGAGCTGTTCGAGGCGGCGCGGCGGCTGAGCGCGGAAGGATTCCAGCTGCACTTCCACGCCATCGGCGACCTCGCGGTGACGACCGCGCTGGACGCCCTGGCCGCGCTGCCGGCCGAACAGCGCCAGGCCGCGCGGCACCACCTGGCCCACCTGCAGTTCATCACCCCGCGGGACATGGGCCGGTTCGCCGAGCTCGGCGTGGTGGCCAACTTCCAGCCGCTGTGGGCGTGCGCGGAGATCCAGATGGAGGAGATGACCCTGCCCTTCGTCGGGGCGGAGCGGGCCCTGTGGCAGTACCAGATCGGCTCGCTGCTGGGGCTGGGCACCCGGATCGCGTTCGGCAGCGACTGGCCGGTGTCCAGTGCGGACCCGCTGCAGGAGATACACGTAGCGGTGAACCGGGTGCTGTCCGAGCGGCTCGGACGGCCGGGCATGCCGGAATGCGAGGATCCGTTCCTGCCCGACCAGGCGATCACCGTGGACGCGGCGGTGGACGCCTTCACCTCCGGCGTCGCGTGGGTCAACCACGCCGAGGAGGTGACCGGCCGGCTGCTGCCGGGGATGCGCGCCGACGTGGTCGTGCTCGACCAGGACCTTTTCACGATCCCGCCGCGCGACATCGGGAGCACCTCGGTGGTCGCGACGGTGGCGGGCGGGACCGTGGTCTACGGCGACCGGTGAGCTCCGGTGAACGCCGAGTGACTAGTGGCGTCCCGCTCGTGACCTCGCCGCCGGAGTGTGCTGTGCTTGTCCTGTGACCAGTGCACCCATCCAAAGCTTCAACGAGATCCCGCTGGACTGGGAGACCAACCCCGAGGTGCGCGCCAGGCTCACCGTGGACGACGAGGACGAGCACGACGACCCCGTCCTGTTCTTCGACGGTCAGCCGGTCGACACCTGGCGCGAGGACTACCCGTACGCCGAGAAGATGACCCGGGACGAGTACGAGTACCTCAAGCGGCCGCTGCAGGTCGAACTCGTCCGGCTGCAGAACTGGGTGAAGGATACGAACCAGCGGATCGTGCTCGTGTTCGAGGGCCGCGACGCGGCCGGCAAGGGCGGCACGATCAAGCGGTTCACCGAGCACCTGAACCCGCGCGGCGCCACCGTCGTGGCACTGAACAAGCCGACCGAACGGGAACAGTCCCAGTGGTACTTCCAGCGGTACGTGCCGCACCTGCCCGGGGGCGGCGAGATCGTCCTGTTCGACCGTTCCTGGTACAACCGGGCCGGCGTGGAACGGGTGATGCATTTCTCCAGCGACGAGGAGTACCGGGAGTTCATGCGCGAGGCGCCGGCGTTCGAGCGCATGCTGGTCCGTTCCGGCCTGCACCTGATCAAGTTCTGGTTCTCGGTGACCCCCGCCGAGCAGCGCACCCGCTTCGCCATCCGACGGATCGACCCGGTGCGGCAGTGGAAGCTGAGCCCGATCGACCGGGAGTCGCAGAACCGGTGGGAGGGCTACACCGAGGCCAAGGAGGCCATGTTCCACTACACCGACGTGGAATGGGCTCCGTGGACGGTGGTCAAGAGCAACGACAAGAAGCGGGCCCGGCTCGAGGCGATCAAGCACGTGCTGCTGCAGTTCGACTACGACGGCAAGGATCGCGACGTCATCGGGGAGCTGGACAAGGCCCTGATCGGGCCGCCCGCGGTGATGTCCGAGCATGACCCCCACCTGGTCTTCCCGGAGCTGTGAGCCTATGACTTATACAGAGATCGGCTCTGCATGGGAACTGCGGGATCTGCTGGGGGTGCCCAGCGGGCGGGCGGTGACCAAGGAGCGGACCAGGCTGCACGCGGTGGACCGGGAGTGGCTGGCCGTATCGCCGTTCTGCATCCTGGCCACCTCCGACGCCGACGGCAACTGCGACGCCTCACCCAAGGGGGACCCGGCCGGCCACCTGGTGCACGTGCTGGACGACACCACGGTCGCGATAGCCGAACGGCCGGGCAACAAGCGGGCCGACGGGTACCTCAACATCCTGGCCAACCCGCACATCGGGATCATCTCGCTGATCCCCGGCCGGAACGAGACGCTGCGGATCAACGGGCGGGCCCGGCTGGTGCGCGACGCGCCGTTCTTCGACGAGCTGGCGATCCGCGGGCGGCGGCCGATCCTGGCCCTGCTCGTCGACGTGGAGCAGATCTTCTTCCACTGCCCCAAGTCGTTCCTGCGGTCGAAGCTGTGGGATCCGGATTCCTGGCGGCCGGACGCGCTGCCGTCGCACGCCACCTTGACCAAGCGGGTGATGGAAACGCCGGAGACGCTGGACGAACTGGAGGAGCACTACGCCCTGGCGAACTACTCCCGGCTGCTGTACTGAGTTTCCTTACTGCGTTACTGCATTCCTGTAATGACCTAGCGGGGGCGGGTGAGGCGAGGCGGATGGCGGGAGACGGCCGGCGGGTGAGCGTGCTGGGGGTGCCGACGAGCGCGGGCTCGCACAACCCCGGGCAGGAGAAGGCCCCGGCCGCCTGGCGCGCGGCCGGCCTGATCGGCGAGCTGCAGGCGGCCGGCCTGGACGTGGAGGACCGCGGCGACCTGGAGGCCACGCCGTACCGCCCGGTCGAGCCGGAGGACGGCCTGCGAGACACCGACCGGGTGGCCGAGGTGATCGGTCGGGTCGCGGCCGAGGTGACGGCGATCCGCGCGGCCGGACGGCTGCCGCTGGTCCTGGGTGGCGACTGCACGATCACGCTGGGGGTGCTGGACGGGTTCGGCGGGGGCGGGCTGGTGTACTTCGACGGCGACGCGGACCTGACCACCCCCGAGCGCAGCGCCTCCGCCGTGGCCGACACGATGGGCATGACCCACATGCTCGGCGGCGGGTCGCCGCGGCTGGCCCGGCTCGGCTCCCGGTATCCGCTGCTTCGGCCGGGGCAGGTGGCGTTGTTCGGCTTCGATCCGGCCGAGCTGGATACCGGCGAGTGGACCGAGCTGGTATCCCGGCACCTCTACGCGGCCCCGGCCCCCGCGGTGCGGGCCGACCCGGCGGGCGAAGCCCGGCGGGCCCGCAGCTACCTGGACCGCCGCAGCGTCTCCTACCTGGTGCATTTCGACGTGGACGTGCTGCACACCGGGCTGTTCCCGCTGGCCAACTACCCGCACTTCGCCGGGCTCACCCTGGACGAGGTGAGCGCGTGCCTGAACGAGTTCGGGGGCGGGGAGAGGTTCGGCGGGCTGGTCATTACGGAGGTGAATCCGGACCACGACCCATCGGGTGAGCTGCTCAGGACACTGGCCGCCCGGGTGGTCCGAGCGCTCGCGCCCGCTCGATAAGGGCCCGGGCGGCGGGGTTAGCTGCGGGGGCGCAGCGCCAGGCGAGCTCGAGCCGGGACCTGAGCTGGGGATCGGTGATGCGGAGAATCCCAGGCCCGTTCGGTATCGAAGCCGGGACGACGGCCAGTCCCAGGCCCCGGCCCGCCAGCTCGACCACCATGGGCAGGGCGCTGGCCTCGAACACGATCCGCGGCGTGAACCCGGCGGCGGCGCAGGCGGCGTCGAGCGCCGCCCGCACGCCGGTGCCGCGGGGCAGGCTGACCAGCGGCAGGTCGCGTAGCTGGCGGATCGTGACCGCGCCGGCGCCGGCGAGCGGGTGACCGGGGGCTACCGCCGCGACCAGTTCCTCGTCCACGAGGACCACGGAGTCGATGTCCGCCGGGGTCGGTTCCGCCCAGCCGATCAGGGCGAGGTCGAGCCGGCCGTCCCTGAGCCGCTCGACCAGCCGGTCGGAGTTGTCCTCGACCAGCGCGATGGCGACGCCCGGGTGGGTGTCGTGGAAGCCGGCGAGGAGTTCGGCCAGGACCGGCAGCGCGCATCCGCTGACCATGCCCACCGTGACCTGCCCGCGCACCAGGCCGGCCAGGTCGTCGACGGCCAGCCGGGCGTTCGCCACGGCGTCCAGCGCGGCCCGCGCGAACGGGAGCACGGCCGACCCTACCTCGGTCAGCCGGACCGAACGGCCGGACCGGTCCAGCAGCTGCTGGCCGAGCTCGGACTCCAGCCGGCGGACCTGCGCGCTCACCCCGGGCTGGGCCACGTGCACCCGGCCCGCGGCCCGGGTGAAGCTGGCCTCCTCGGCGACCGCCACGAAATACTCCAGCTGGTGAAGTTCCATAACTGG
>DAIOWL010000343.1:0-3151 GCA_036758545.1 Streptosporangiaceae bacterium
CCCTGGTCCTGGTACGAAGGGGCGTCGCCCTGGGCCGGGTAATCCTGCCCGGTGTTGCCGTATTCGCTGTACCCCTGGTTCGGGTAGGCCGGGGTGTCCGCTTCCTGATAGCCCTGGTAGCCGTGCCCCTCGTAGCCGGGCTCCTGGCGGACCGCCTGCTCCTGGTAGCGCTCATCCGGGTAGCGCTGTTCCTGGTAACCCTCGGCCTCGTAGCGCTGACCCTGATAACGCTGGTCCTGGTAACCCTGCCCCTGGTACGACGGGTCCTGATACGACGGGTCCTGGTAGTGCTGGCCCTGGTAGCCGGACCCGGTGTAGCCGCGCTCGTCGTAGGAACCGAGGTCACGACCGGGCGCGGGGTCATAGCCCTGGCCGGAGTAGGAGTCGGCGGCGTAGGCCTGGCCCTGATAGGAGTCGCTGGCGTAGTGCCGGCCCGAGTACGAGGAACCCGAGGCAGACCCGGCCTGGCCGCCGTATCCCTGCTGGCCATAGCCCTGACTCGAATAGCCCTGCTCGGCATACCCCTGGTCGGAGTAGCCCTGCGCGCCGTAGCCCTGATCGGGGTAACCCTGGCTGGAGTAACCCTGGTCGGAGTAACCCTGCTCCGGGTAACTCTGGCCGGAGTAGCGCTGGTCAGGGTAGCCCTGGGCAGATTCGGCGTACCCCTGCGTCTCGTAGCCGCGGTCGCCGTAGGGCTGCTGCTCGCTGTAGGGCTGCTGCTCGCTGTAGGGCTGCTGCTCGCTGTAGGGCTGCTGGTCACCGTAGCCCTGGTCGCCGTAGCCTTGCTGGTCGCCATAGGCGTGGTCCTGGTACCCCGGCTGGGCGTAGCCGCGGTCGGCGTACTGGACGGGCTCGGCGTACTGGCCTGGCTCGGCGTATCTCCCCTGGTCGGCATACTGCTGCGGCGCCTGCGCGGCGTACTGGCCGCCGTAGGAACTGGCCGCGCCGCCGTAGCCCTGCTCGGGGTAATACTGCTCGGCGTAGTCCTGCGGCGGCTGGGACGCCTGGGACCCTGAGCCGGCGGGCAGGGCCAGTGGACCCGCGGGCAGCGCCCGGGGACCCTGAGCGCCCGGCGGCGACGGGTTGAACACCATCGTGCCGGCTGGGTCCTCGGCCCGGACCGCGCGGAAGTCGCCGGTCACCGGGCCGGTGAACTCGGCCTCGCGGCCGTAGCCACCGGGCAGCGCCGTCAGCCTGGGGTCGGTCGGCGCGCCGGGGAGCTGGCTGGCGTAGCCGCCGTATCCGCGCGGGTCGTTCGCCTGCGCCCCGCGCTGCAGGGCGTCGATCAGCCTCGGCAGCTCCTCCATCGGCAGCCGGAACGTGCCGGTGCAGGTGCCTCCCTGCCAGATGCTGAAGACCGAGACTCCGGTATCGGCGTACCAGCTCAGCCGCATGCTGCGGGAGCTGCCGCGCACGTCGAAGAAAACCTCGCCGAGCCGGGGCAGCGGAGCTGCGTCCGACGCTGACATGCTGCCCATCGTGGCCTTGCCCCCTTCTCTTTGTCCAGTTCGTCACGAAGACACTCCAGCAGGCTAGCTGGAGGCCGGAATTCAGGTAGGGAATTTCGCCACCCCGGGTGCGAGACCACTGCCCCGGATGGCATCATTATCGACGGGCATGCAGCGGCCCGCGCGATGGTTTAGCAAGGACGGGTGAACCGACGCGCAGGCGCCAGCCGTTCGGTAAGGTAACCACTTGCTTACAGTGGCTGCCGTACCCGTGCACGGGAACACCACGCCGGGAAGACGCGTTGTATCTTGCAACGGAGGCTTCCGGACAGGACTGGTTCCCGTACCCACGAGCCTGACGCTCTACTGTAACGCACCATTTGATGCATCTTGGTTGAGGTGATTGTTCCATGTCGCAGGTACGTCGGCAGTCGGCTGTGCTTCCCCGCCCGAACTGGGGCTGGCAAGATGCTGCCGCGTGCAAGGGCGAAGACCTGTTGCTCTTCTTCGGTCCCGACGGCGAGCGCCAGCCCGAACGGGAGATCAGGGAGCGCAAGGCCAAGGGTGTCTGCGCGGCTTGCCCGGTGCGGCTGGAGTGCCTGAACTACGCCGTGTCGCGGCCAGAGAAGTACGGCACCTGGGGTGGCCTGAACGAGGATGAGCGTTCGGCCGAGCGCCGTCGCCGCATGCGCCGCGCCAACGCCGCCTAACCGAGCAGCGCCAGCACGTCGGCGTCGGTGAGCTGCCCGAAGGACGTGTACCACTGCCCCACCGACCGGAACCGCCGGGGCGTCGCCAAGATGATCACCTGGTCGGCTTCCGCGCGCATGTCTCCCGCCGCGGCGGGCGCCGCGACCGGGGCCGCCAGCACAAGGTAGGCCGCCTGCGCCGCACGCAGCGAGCGCAGCGCGGCCCGTGCGGTTACCCCGGTCGCCAGGCCGTCATCGACGACGATGACGTAGCACCCCGCTACCCGCGGCAGCGGGCGGCCACCCCGGTAGACCTCGACCCGCCGGGTCAGTTCGGCCTGCTCGGCGGCGACGACCGGGGCCAGGTCGGCCGGTGACAGCGACAGCCGGGCGAGCAGGCTGGCGTCGTACACCGCCGTTTCCAGGCCCTCCGCGATCGCGCCGACACCGAGTTCGGGCTGGCGTGGATAACCGATCTTCCTGGTCACGATCACGTTCATCGGCACATCCAGGACCCTGGCGACCTGTTTCGCCACGGCGACCCCGCCCCGCGGCAGGGCGAGCACCATGGCCCGTTCGGCCCAGTCTCCCAATGCCACGGCGTGGGCGAGACGCTCCCCGAGCATGGTTCCGGCCGCCCGCCGGTCCGGGAAGGGGAGCGGGTACTCGCCCTGGCGCATGTCCGGGATTTACCCCTGTCACGGGGCGCGATGCAAGTATGCCGTCGCACAATGGAGAGATGATCTGCGTCCCGTGCCGGAAACGGCGCCACGACGAGTGCCCGGGCCGCACCTGGTGTGACTGCCAGCACCTGCCGCCGGCCAGCCAGCCTGCCAGGGGCCCGCGGGAATAACCCCCGCGTCTCGGCCTGTTGCCACGCGTATGCCGCCGGATGTGACCCTTCGCACCGTCCACATGCCGGACGCTGCCTGGACAGTCCGGTTCGTTACATGTGATCCTGGATTCATGAGTGTTACGGACCCGCTGCTCGTCGGGCGCCGTCACATCGATTTC
>DAIOWL010000343.1:3251-5675 GCA_036758545.1 Streptosporangiaceae bacterium
CAGTGGGCGCTCGGCTATCGCGAGCCGCTCAACAAGAACGAGGAAAACAAGCGCAACGACGACGGGCTCAACGTCCGCCAGCGGATCATCGACATCTACTCCAAGTACGGCTTCGACTCCATCGACCCGGCTGACCTGCGCGGCCGGTTCCGCTGGTACGGGCTGTACACACAGCGGCGCCCCGGCATCGACGGCGGCAAGACCGCGGTGCTGGAGCCGGAGCAGCTCGACGACCGCTACTTCATGCTGCGCGTCCGCATCGACGGCGGCCAGCTGTCCAACGACCAGCTGCGCGTCATCGCCTATGTCTCGCGCCGGTACGCCCGCGGCACGGCGGACGTAACCGACCGGCAGAACATCCAGCTGCACTGGATCGAGATCGAGAACGTCCCGGACATCTGGGAGGCGCTCGAGTCGGTCGGCCTGTCCACCACCGAGGCCTGCGGCGACACCCCGCGGGTGATCCTCGGCTGCCCGCTGGCCGGCATCGACGCGGACGAGATCATCGACGGGGCGCCGGAGATCGCCGCCATCGGCGAGCGTTACATCGGCGACTCGGCATTCTCCAACCTGCCGCGCAAGTTCAAGACCTCGATCAGCGGCTGCTCGGCGCAGTGCGCCATCCACGAGATCAACGACGTGGCGTTCGTCGGCGTGGTCAACTCCCACGGCGAGGTCGGCTACGACCTGTGGGTCGGCGGCGGGCTGTCCACCAACCCGATGCTCGGTAAGCGGCTCGGCGCGTTTGTCCGGCCGGGCCAGGTCCCCGAGGTCTGGGCGGGCGTGACCGGGTTGTTCAGGGACTACGGCTACCGGCGCCTGCGGCACCGGGCCAGGATCAAGTTCCTGCTCGCTGACTGGGGCGCGGAGAAATTCCGCGAGGTGCTCGAGAAGGAGTACCTCGGCTACGCCCTGCCGGACGGCCCGGCCCCGGACGCGCCGCGCGACGGGATCCGTGATCACGTGGGCGTGCACCGGCAGCGTGACGGCAACTACTACGTGGGCTTCGCGCCCACCGTGGGCCGGGTCTCGGCCGACGCGCTCGACGTGATCGCCGAGCTGGCGGCCCGGTACGGCAGCGGCCGGGTGAGCACCACCACCGAGCAGAAGATGGTCATCCTCGACGTGCCGCCCGAGCGCACCGAGGATCTGGTGGCCGAACTGGATGCCGCCGGCCTGCCTGCCCGCCCCAGTGCGTTCCGCAGGCACACGATGGCCTGCACCGGCATCGAGTTCTGCAAGCTCGCGATCGTCGAGACCAAGGCCCGGGCCGCCGACCTGATCAGCGAACTGGAGCGCCGGCTGCCCGGCTTCGACGCCCCGGTCACGATCAACGTGAACGGCTGCCCGAACTCCTGCGCCAGGATCCAGACCGCCGACATCGGCCTGAAGGGCTCGCTGGTCACCGGGCCGGACGGCCAGCAGGTCGAGGGATTCCAGGTGCATCTGGGCGGCAGCCTGAGCGGCGGTGACGGCTCGGGCTCGGGATTCGGCCGCAAGGTGCGCGGGCTCAAGACGACGGCCGAGGAACTGCCGGACTACGTCGAACGGGTGCTGCGGCGCTTCGACGCCGCTCGCGAGCCTGGTGAGAGCTTCGCCGCCTGGACCATCCGGGCCGGCGACGAGGAGCTCTCATGACTACCCGGGCCGTCCCCTTCTACTGCCCTTACTGCGGCGAGGAGGACCTCGAACCGCAGGGCGCTGCCGACGGTGAATGGCATTGCCGCAGTTGCACACGGTCTTTCCAGCTACGCTTTGCCGGAATAGGAGTCACACTGTGAGCCCCGTCGTCACGCGCGGCCTAGTGCAGCGGAACACCCTGGAGGACCCTGAGCAGATGCGAACCCTCGCCGAACAGGCCGCCGAGGATCTCGCCGACGCGCCGGCCGAAGAGGTAATTCGCTGGGCGGTGGACACGTTCGGCGAACGGATCTGCGTCACCTCGTCCATGACCGACGCGGTGATCATCCATCTCGCCGCCGCCGTCCAGCCAGGCATCGACGTCGTCTTCCTCGACACCGGCTATCACTTCGCCGAGACCATCGGGACCAGGGACGCGGTGGAGGCCGTGTACCCGGTCAAGCTGCTCAACATCACCCCGTCGCGCACCGTGAAGGAGCAGGACGCCGCGCTGGGCCCCAGGCTCTACGGACGCAATCCCGACCTGTGCTGCTATCTGCGCAAGGTCGAGCCGCTGGAGCGGGCGCTGACCAACTACGACGCCTGGATCACCGGGGTGCGCCGGGACGAGACCAGCAACCGCCGGCAGACCAAGGTCGTGGAGTGGGACGACCGGCGCGAGATGGTCAAGGTCAACCCGATCGTCAGCTGGTCGCAGAAGCAGGTAGACGACTTCATCACCGAGCAGGGCGTGCTGGTGAACCCGCTGGTCTACGACGGGTACCCGTCGATCGGCTGCGCCAC
>DAIOWL010000343.1:5775-7134 GCA_036758545.1 Streptosporangiaceae bacterium
GTGCTCGCGGCGGCCGGTTCCAGCGATCCCGAGGCGAACGCCACGATCGCCCGGATGGCGGCGCGATGGCAGGCCAGGACGGGGTGGCTCGCCGTCCGGCCGGCCTACGCCTCGGCCGCCGAACCCTCCCCGGCGGCAGCCGTGACCGGCCTGCTGCGGGACGGGGCGCCCCGCGTCGTGGTCGCCACCTACCTGCTCGCCCCGGGCTTTTTCGCCGACCGGATCCGCCATACCGCCCTGGCCGCGGGAGCGGCCGCCGTCTCCCCCGCGCTCGGCGCCTGCGCCGAGGTGGCCGACGTCATGCTCGACCGATTCGCCCAAGCTAGATCAATGAGGCGCAGCGCGGCATAAATCGGACGCGTAAATCTGGGTAGAACTCCAGATGACGCTCGGGAAAACCGAGGAACCCCGACCCGCTGGTCACGATCCGGTATCGTACGTCCCTCCGGGCACACGCTGACCCGGTAGAGTCGGCCGCTGGCCGAACGCGACCCGACTGGCCGCCAAAGGGGGCGAATGCGTATCTGGCCGGGAACGCCATACCCGCTTGGTGCGACATGGGACGGATGGGGCACGAACTTCACCCTTTTCTCCGAGGTCGCTGAACGCGTAGAGCTCTGCCTGTTCGACGAGGCCGACGACGGTAGCGGCACGCTCAGCGAGACCAGGGTCGAGCTGACCGAGGTCGACGGCTTCGTGTGGCACGGCTACCTGCCCGGTATCGCGCCCGGGCAGCGGTACGGCTACCGGGTGCACGGGCCGCACGACCCCCCGCGCGGGCTGCGCTGCGACGGCTCCAAGCTGCTGCTCGACCCGTACGGCAAGGCGGTCGAGGGTGAGGTCCGCTGGGACGAGTCGCTGTTCGACTACCAGTTCGCCAGCCCCAGGAAGCGGAACACCGCGGACAGCGCGGCGCACATGCCGAAGAACGTGGTCATCAACCCGTTCTTCGACTGGGGCAACGACCGGGCCCCGCAGACTCCGTACCACGAGACCGTCATCTACGAGGCGCACGTGCGCGGGCTGACCCTGTGCCATCCGGAGGTCCCGGCGGCGCAGCGCGGCACCTACGCCGGGCTCGCCCACCCGGCGGTGATCGCGCATCTGCAGCGGATCGGGGTCACCGCGGTGGAGCTCATGCCGGTGCACCAGTTCGTGGCCGAGCAGTTCCTGGTCGCCCGCGGCCTGACCAACTACTGGGGCTACAACACGATCGGCTTCCTGGCCCCGCACAACAGGTACTCCTCGGCTGGCCAGCGCGGCGAGCAGGTCAGCGAGTTCAAGTCGATGGTGAAGGCGCTGCACGAGGCGGGCATCGAGGTCATCCTCGACGTGGTCTACAACCACACCGCCGAGGGC
>DAIOWL010000344.1:0-2016 GCA_036758545.1 Streptosporangiaceae bacterium
CGATCGGGCTGGCGATCCTGGGCACCGTCGCCTGGACCGTCGTGGTGAACACCGCCAGGAACGCGGCGCACGCCGCCGGGAGCGCGGCGCACGCCGCCGACTCGGCCCAGGTCAGCATCTCGGGCCACGCGCTGGCAGCCGGGTTCTCCCGGGGGTTCGAGGTATCGGCCGCGATCATGGTGCTCGCCCTGGTGGTCGCGGCGATCATGATCCGGGTCAGCCGGCAGGACCTGACCGGGGCGCAGCCGTAGCCGGGGTTGTTACCCCGGGCGGACCGGAGGGCCGTGGCTGTGGAGCACCTTGGTCTTGTCCTTGTTCCAGGCGGTGGTGGTGCCGTCGGGGTTCAGGACCAGGGTCCAGCCCCACCGGTGGATGACCACTTGATGGTGGAACCAGCACAGCAGGACGCAGTCCTTGACGCTGGTCGGGCCGCCGTTGGCCTTGTGCCTGGTGTGGTGCACCTGGCAGGCCTCGGCCGGCTGGTCGCACCGGCCGGCCCACTGGCAGTGCTTGTCCCGCAGGGTGACCGCGTTGCGGATCCCCGCGGGGATGTTCTCGCTGTACCCGATGTCCAGCGGCAGGCTCGGCCCGGACAGCCGGGCGCCGAGCTGCCGGCGGCGCAAGAACGAGGCCAGGCCGCCGGGGCCGGACAGAAGGTCCACGGCCTTGCCGATCACGGCTTGCTCGATCGCCGCCCAGGCCGCGTCCCGGGTACCGTCACGCCGCCTCACGTCCAGTTCCACGCACAGCCGGACCAGATCTTCCAGCGCGTCCACGTTGACGTCGCCGGTCACGATGGGGGCCATGGCCGCGTCGCATGCGATCGCCTCGGCGGCGTCGCCGTCCAGCCAGGCCCCGCTGTCCCCGCCGCCTTCGGACGCGGCGGCGCGATGCCCGGCCCACCGGGCCCGCACCTGCGCCGTCCATTCCTCCTGCAGCGCCGAGCTGCCGTCCAGCCGGAGCAGGTCGGCCAGCGAGATATGCGCCCACACTTTCACCGGCTGCCCGGCCCGCTCGGGCAGGATACCGGCGGCGATCAGCCGGCTCATCGCCTCCTGGAGCGCGTCGTGGTACCGCTGCTCCTGGGACCGGTCATCTTCGGCGCCGGCCGGGGCGGCCAGCGCGTCCAGCACGGCTGAGACGGCCTCGGCGCACTCGGGCGTCAGGTCGCCGTTCAGGACGCCGGCGCCCTGGAACGTGGTGATCAGCCGTACCGCCCGGTCGTCGAAGATCTCGTCCTTGTCCTCGTCGGGGGATGCGGACCGGGACTGCTCGTAGATCTCCCCGTACAACTCGGCCAGGTCCCGCAGGCTCATCCCAGTCAGGGCGGCCGAGACGAGTTTGTCGTCCGCGAGATCGCGCTGCTCCTCCGGGAGCCGGTTGGTCCACTGGCACAAGATCCTGGCTACGGACTCGGACAGGTCCCCCGTAGCCAGCGCCGCCAGGACCTGCGGGTGGTCTTCGGCCCGCCGCACCCACGCGGTGTAGGCCACCGCCGCGCCCTTGGTCACCCCGGTCTTGTGGATCAGCCAGGCCCGCGGGCTGTAATCGGCGTCCGCCGAGTAACCCTGACCGGAGCCGAACGCGCCCAGGACCGAGGTTCGCGCCGCAGTGCCCACCGAGTTGGCCTGCTCCAGCACCTTGAGGCACCGCGCCTGTTCCTCGGCCGTCATTTCGGTAGCATCGGCCGCCGCCAGGTAACCCATCGCGGCCGTCAGCATCTCCAGCGCCTCGTCGGCGCTGGCGGGCGACATCACGCTGCTCATCGCGGCGTGTCACCTCCTCCCGATGCTCGCGGACTGGGCGGGCGGACTCCTCTCCCCGGGCTGCACCGACCCGGGCTCGGCTGGTCATCGACTAGGCCGATCCTACCATCAGGCGAGGACATTCTCCGGGAGAAACTCACCCGTCAGATCACTTTAATCGAAAAAGATAGCTATGAGCTAGATGAGTGTTGCGGGACCCCTGGGACTCGGGTGGACGAGACGCGGGCTGCGGCTGACCCGGCGTAGCTAG
>DAIOWL010000344.1:2026-7133 GCA_036758545.1 Streptosporangiaceae bacterium
CCCGCGGGTCCACAGGGCGGTACCCCGGCTCCACTGCTCCTCGCTGATGCGCAGGCACTCCTCGCTCAGCGCAATGGCGCGGTCGAGTTCGCCGGTGAGGCAGCAGACAGCGGCCAGCCGCGTGAAGGTCACGAGCGCGAACGGGTCGCTATAGCCGATCTCGGCGTACTGGGCCAGCGCGTTCTCATGACGAGCGCCCGCAGCCTGCAGGTCCCCGGCGAAGAACGACGCGATCGCCTGCGCATCGGTAACGTGCGCGCACAGGTCCCGGTCGGGCAGCTCTTGCGCGAGGTCTGCGGCCCGGGCTAGCAGCGGTTCGGCCTGCTCCAGGTCTCCCTGCTGCAGGGTGAGAACGCCCGCCCCGTACACGGCCCAGGCCGCCTCCGGCGAGCCGGAGGCGACGGCCAGGGCCCGGTCGTGCCAGCGCCGGCCCTCGGTGAACAGTCCGAGCGATAGCCAGTAGTGCCGCAGCAGCACCATCATGCGCAGGCCGGCCGCCTCCTGTCCGGGGCTTGTGTAGGAATAGTCGAGGGCGACCCGCAGGTTGGGGGTTTCCTGCCGAAGCCGGACCAGCCATCCGACCTGCCCGGGGCCGAGGCTGCCGGCCGCCGCCTGCTCCGCGAGGCCGAGGTAGTAGTCGCGGTGGCGGCGCCGTAGTTCGTCTTGCTCGCCGAGCAGGGCCAGCTGCTCGGCGCCGTACTCCCGGATCGTGTCGAGCATCCGGTACCGGCGCCCGTCCTGTTCGCACAGCACGATCGACTTCTCCACGAGCCTGCCGAGGGTATCGAACAGGGCGCCCACGGCGAGAGGTTCCGCGGCACACACGCGTTCGGCGGCCTCCAGGTCGAAACCGCCGGGGAACACCGACAGCCGGGCCCACAGCCGTTGTTCCTGCTCCGTACACAGCTCATGACTCCAGGCGATCGCCGCGCGCAGCGTCTGGTGACGGTCGTCGCTGGATCGGGCCGTGCCGAGAAGCAGGAAGCGATCATCGAGCCGGGCGACGATCTGCTCGATTGACATGGCGCGCAGCCGCACGGCGGCGAGCTCAAGGGCGAGCGGGATGCCGTCCAGCCTGCGGCACAACTGGACCACTGGCGGCTGATTCGCGGCGGTGAGCGTGAACCCGGGTACCATCGCTTCGGCCCGGTCGGCAAACAGCGCCACCGAATCAGAACCGACGGCGGCCTCGTCGGAGTCGGGTACCTCGAGCGGCGAGATCAGTTGCGCCTGCTCGCCCCTGACACCGAGCGGCTCCCGGCTGGTCGCCAGGATCCGCAACCGGGGAGCGGCCAGCAACAGCGCCTCGGCGAGCTTCGCACAGGCATCAACCAGGTGCTCGCAGGTGTCCAGGATCAGCAGGAGATCCCGTTCGGCCAGGTAATCCGCCAGCACATCCACCGGATCGCCCGCGGCCTCGTCTGGCAGGCCCAGGCTGGCCGCGACCGTCCGGGCCAGCAACTCCGCGTTCCGCAGCGCCGACAGCTCGGCCAGCCACACTCCGTCGGCGAACGACCGTTGCAGATCGGCGGCCAGATGCAGCGCCAGCCGGGTCTTCCCGACCCCGCCCACGCCGCGTAAAGTGACCAGCCTGTACCGTTCGAGGGCGTCCCTGACCTGGGACAGCTCCCGCCGTCGCCCGACAAAACTGGTCACCTCGGCCGGAAGGTTGCCCTTCCGCTGTTCCGGTACGAGAGTCGTCACGGGTGCCTCGGTTCCTTATCCGCCGGTCACGTGGACCGGCGGTTGGGGGATTCGGGTATCTTAACTCCTCGCCCCGGGCCGGGCATGTTCCCCGGGCGAGGCCCGGGGCGCTGGCTCCGCCGGGCGGGGTAGCCACGGCAGGCGGTCGCTGACGGCGACGGCGATGACCACGGCGGCGGTGCAGGCGCCCAGGGCCAGGGCGGGAATGGCGCCGGCGGCCAGGCCGAGCAGGCCCAGCGCCGCGATCCCGGCCAGCCGGGGCCAGGACAGGGCGCGCCACACCACCAGCTTGAACGCGGCGTGGCCGGCCAGGAACAGCGCCGGGCCGCCCAGGATCATCCACGCCGAGGCGGTGCTGGCGACCGCACCCGGGTCGGCCAGGACCTTCTCGTCGGCGGCGGCGCAGACGATGATGCCCGCCACCATCACCGGATGGATCAGGTGGTACGCCGAACGGCCCAGCCGGCCCGGGTCGTCGGACCTGGCGATCATCTCCGCCGCCGCCCCGGCGCTCTGGTCGAAGTACAGCCACCACAGCGCGACCGAGCCGGCGAACGCGACGACGAAAGACGCCACGCTGGCCGCGGTGACCGGCTTCACGTCGGTCAGCGTCGCCCCGATGATGACGATCGACTCACCCAGCGCGATCAGGATGAACGCCTGGCAGCGCTCGGCGAAGTGGCCGCCCTCGATGGTCCAGTCCGAGGTACGGGACCGGCCGAGCCCTGGGGTGGCGAAGCCGACTATTCCGCCGAGCAGGTCGACGCAGACGGAGCCGACCCACAGCACGATCCTCGTGTTGCCATGGGCCAGGCCACCGGCCAGGGCGAGCGCGCTGCTGACCACGCACCAGGCCAGGATGCGCTGGAAGTTGGCCTCCAGCGGGTGCCCGCGCAGCGCGATCACCATGAACACCGAACGGCCGACCTGCTGAAGCGCGTAAGCCCCGCCGACCCACAGGCCGAGGTCCTCGAACGCCCGCGGCAGCGACGCCGACATGGCCAGGCTGATCAGCATCAGCACCACGAGCAGCAGCCGCACGGCCATCAGCTCCGGGTCGAGCCAGTTGGTGACCCAGGTGGTGTACGACCAGACCAGCCAGACCATCGCCAGCAGCAACCCGGTCTGCAGCGCGCCGGTCACGGTGGAGTGGCCGATCAGGTAGTGCGACAGCTGGGTGACCGCGAACACGTACACCAGGTCGAAGAACAGCTCGATGTTGGTGACCCGCTGCACGCCGGAACGATCCCGGAGCAGCGGCGGAACCCGAGACTCCTGTTCGGCCAGTCCGCTCATCGATGATTCTTACCAGGCGTAATGCTCCGGGGCAGGCTGGTACCCGGGGAAGATGTCGTCGAGCCGCTTGAGCACGTCCTCGCCGAGGTGGACGGTGATCGCGTGCTGCGCGTCGTCCAGCTGATCCTCGGTGCGCGGCCCGATGATCGGCCCGGTGACGCCTTCCTGGTGCAGCAGCCAGGCCAGCGCCACGTGGGCCGGCTGCTCGCCGAGCTCGTCGCACAGCGCCTCGTAGGCCGCGATCTGCTCGTGGTGCCGCTGCAGGGTATCGGCGGCCCGGCCGGCCTGGCGGCGCCGGCCCTCGCGCTCCTTCTTCAGCACGCCGCCGAGCAGGCCGCCCTCGAGCGGGGACCACGGGATGACGCCGACGCCGTACTCGATCGCCGCGGGCAGCACCTCGAGCTCGATCTCCCTGGTCAGCAGGTTGTAGATGGACTGCTCGCTGACCAGGCCGAAGAACCCGCGGGCGGCGGCGGTGTCGTTGGCCTGCGCGATGTGCCAGCCGGCGAAGTTGGACGAGCCGACGTAGAGGATCTTGCCCTGGTTGACGAGGACCTCCATCGCCTGCCAGATCTCGTCCCACGGGGTGTCCCGGTCGACGTGGTGCATCTGGTACAGGTCGATGTAGTCGGTGCGCAGCCGGCGCAGCGACGCGTCGCAGGCCCGCCGGATGTTCAGCGCGGACAGCTTGCCGTCGTTGGGCCAGTCGCCCATCGCCCCGTACAGCTTGGTGGCGAGCACGGTACGCTCCCGGCGACCGCCGCCGGACGCGAACCAGTCGCCGATGATCTCCTCGGTCCAGCCGGGATGCGCCTGCTCGTTCTGGGCCACCGCGCCGGGCGGACTCTGCACGCCGCCGTAGCGGTTGGCGGTGTCGAAGAAGTTGATGCCGATCTCGTGCGCGTGATCCATGATCGCTTCCGACTCGCCGGCTGAGGTCAGCGGCCCGAAGTTCATGGTCCCGAGGCAGAGGCGGCTCACGGATAGGCCCGAACGGCCTAGATGGATGTATTCCATACCGGTAACCCTTTCACGGCACCGCGATTTCACTCGTCCCTGCCTGGATAGCCCGGTGCCTGGCCACCCGATCGCGGGTGCCGCAGGCAGCCGAGCAGTAACGGCGGACGGCGCCGCGGCCGACGTTCACGAACGGGCGCCCGCAGGACGGCGCGGCGCACAGGCCGGCCGGGGCCGCCTGGCGCTCGGCGAGCAGCACGGCCAGGGCCAGGCACGAGGAGGTGAGGAACCAGTTGGCCAAGGGCGCGTCGTCGTCGCCGTCCACGTGCACGTGCCAGCCGGACGTGCCGCCGTGACTGGTCAGCCGGGGCGGGTGGGCACGGCTCGCGAGGAGCCCGTTGAGACGGTCCGCGGCGGTGTCGGCGTCCCTGGCCGCGAACACCTCCCGCAGCAGGTGGGCGGCCTGGCGCAGGTCGGTGAGGTCGGCGGCTGAGATCTCGATGGGCTCGGGTTCGCCGTACTTCCGCAGTACCGCGATCAGCTCGGCCCGTCCGGCACGGCGTCCCGGGGCGGGGAGCAGCACGTCGAGCAGATCCGCGGCGCGCTGTGCGGCGTCGTGCACGCTGCTGCCGAGTACGGGTTCCTGACGGGCCACGAGCGCCAGTGTAACGTGTTTCAATGATTTCCCGTTACCCGGACGGGCGGGGGCTGCGCCGGTACCTGGCGGGGGCGGCGGCCGCCCGGGCCGGCGACGAGATGTCGGGACCGGCGCTGCTGCTGCTCGGCTTCGCCGTGACCGGACGCCCCGAGACCGGCTCCGGGCTGCTGGCCAGCCTGACCATCGCGGGGGCGGCGGGCGGCCCGTTGTTCGGCGCGCTGCTCGACCGCAGCCGCCGCCCGGACCGGCTCCTGGCCTGGACGCTGGTCGCCTACGCGCTGGGCATCGTGGCCGTCCAGGCCGCCGCGGGCCGGCTGCCGATGCCGGCGCTGGCGGCGATCGCGCTGCTCGCCGGGTTGTTCAACCCGGCGGTGACCGGTGGCTGGACCGCGCAGCTTCCCCGCGTCGTGACCGGGCGCGAGCTGGACCGCGGTTCGGCGCTCGACGCGCTCACCTTCAGCGCGGCCAGCCTGGCGGGACCGGCCCTGGCGG
>DAIOWL010000345.1:0-7131 GCA_036758545.1 Streptosporangiaceae bacterium
GGTGCCTCCTGGGTGACGATGCCGCCTTCCTTGGCACCGCGCACACCCTGGTTGGTCACCTTCTTGTTCTTCTTGATCATGTTCACGCCTTCGACAACGACCTTGTTCGTCGCCGGGTAGGCCGCGATGACCGACCCAGTGGCGCCCTTGTCCTTGCCGACCATGACCATGACGTGGTCACCCTTTTTGATCTTCATTTAGAGCACCTCCGGCGCCAGCGAGATGATCCGCATGAAGCGCTTCTCCCGCAGCTCGCGACCGACCGGGCCGAAGATGCGGGTGCCCCGCGGGTCCCCGCCGTCCCTGATCAGCACCGCCGCGTTCTCGTCGAAGCGGATATAGGAGCCATCGCCGCGGCGGCGCTCCTTGCGGGTGCGCACCACGACCGCCTTGACGACATCGCCCTTCTTCACGCCGGCGCCGGGAAGGGCATCCTTCACGGTCGCCACGATGACGTCACCGATGCCCGCGTATCGCCGGCCGCTGCCGCCGAGCACACGGATGCACAGGATCTCCTTGGCACCCGTGTTGTCGGCGACCTTGAGCCGCGACTCCTGCTGGATCACGTCAACTCCTGAAGTTCTCGCCGGGCACCGGAGCCAGGCGGATCTGTCCTACTACTTGGCCTTCTCGAGGATCTCGGCTACCCGCCAGCGCTTGGTCGCGGACAGCGGCCGGGTCTCCATCAGCAGCACGCGGTCACCCACGCCGCAGGCGTTGGTGGCGTCGTGCGCCTTGTACTTCTTGGTACGACGCAGCACCTTGCCGTACTTGGGGTGCTTGACGTGGTCCTCGACCCGGACGACAACGGTCTTGTCCATCTTGTCGCTGACCACGAGCCCTTCACGGCCCTTGCGGTTGCCCCTGGTCTCGGGGGTACCGCCGGTGGCGTTCTCGCTCATTTGCCGGCCTCCTCGTCATCCTCAGCGGAGCCGCTCGCGGCGACAGCCACCGGTGCCTCGTCCTCCGGCTCGCCGGAATCCTCGATCAGGGTGATGATCCCGAGCTCGCGCTCCCGCATCACCGTGTAGATCCGGGCGATTTCCTTGCGCACCGCACGGAGCCTGCCGTGGCTCTCCAGCTGACCGGTGGCACCCTGGAAGCGCAGGTTGAACAGCTCTTCCTTGGCCTCCACCAGCTTGGCGTGCAGTTCCTCCTCGGTGGAGATGCGCAGCTGCGCGGTCAGGCTGCTAGCCATCAGCCCTCACCCACTTCACGCTTGATTACCCTGCACTTCATCGGCAGCTTGTGGATGGCGCGGCGGAGCGCCTCCTTGGCCACCGGCTCGGCGACCCCGGAGAGCTCGAACATGACCCGTCCGGGCTTCACGTTCGCGATCCACCACTCCGGCGAGCCCTTGCCCGAGCCCATCCGGGTCTCGGCCGGCTTCTTCGTCAGCGGCCGGTCCGGGTAGATGTTGATCCACACCTTCCCGCCACGGCGGATGTGCCGCGTCATGGCGATACGGGCGGCCTCGATCTGCCGGTTGGTCACGTACGCGTGCTCGAGCGCCTGGATCCCGTACTCGCCGAAGTTCACGTGGGTGCCGCCGGTCGCATTGCCGGTCCGGTGCGGACGGTGCTGCTTCCTGTGCTTGACCCTACGCGGAATGAGCATGTCCTCAGCCCTCCTCGCCCGCGCCGGCGCCAGCGGCCTCAGGGGCCCGGCGCCGCCGCTGTGGCTCACGCGAAGGACGCTGCGGCCGCTGCTGGGCCGCGGCCCGCAGCGCGGCCGCCTGTGCCTCACGTCCGGCCCGGCTGGTCGGCGCCTCGCCCTTGTAGATCCAGACCTTCACGCCGATCCGGCCGAAGGTGGTGCGGGCCTCGTAGAAGCCGTAGTCGATGTCCGCGCGCAGCGTGTGCAGCGGCACCCGGCCCTCGCGGTAGAACTCGGACCGCGACATCTCCGCGCCGCCGAGACGGCCCGAGCACTGGACCCGGATCCCCTTGGCGCCGCCCTTCATCGCGCTCTGGATCGCCTTGCGCATGGCCCGCCGGAAGGAAACCCGGCTGGACAGCTGCTCGGCGACCCCCTGGGCGACCAGCTGGGCGTCGATCTCGGGGTTCTTCACCTCGAGGATGTTCAGCTGGATCTGCTTGGCGGTCAGCTTCTCCAGGTCGCCGCGGATGCGGTCGGCCTCGGCCCCGCGCCGCCCGATCACGATGCCGGGCCGGGCGGTGTGGATGTCCACCCGCACCCGGTCCCTGGTCCGCTCGATCTCGACCTTGGAGATGCCGGCCCGCTCCATGCCGCGCTGCAGCATGCGGCGGATGGCCACGTCCTCGGCCACGTACTCCTTGTACAGCTTGTCGGCGTACCAGCGGCTCTTGAAGTCGGTGGTGATGCCCAGCCGGAACCCGTGCGGGTTCACTTTCTGCCCCACTAGCGGGTCCCTCCTTCGGAATCGTCGGAGACGATTACCGTGATGTGGCTGGTGCGCTTGAGCACGCGGTAGCCGCGGCCCTGGGCGCGCGGCCTGAATCGCTTGAGCGTCGGTCCCTCGTCGACCCAGGCGCGGCGTACCCACAGCATGCCCCGGTCCCCGCGCCCGCCGCGGGCGTCGGCGTTGGCGACCGCGCTGGCGAGCACCTTGCCGACCGGGTCACTGGCCGACTGTGGCGCGAACGCGAGCACGGCCTTCGCCTCGTCGGCGGGCAGCCCGCGAATCAGGTCCACCACCCGGCGGGCCTTCCGCGGCGTGACGCGGACGTGCCGCGCCATTGCCCTGGCTTCCATCATTCCTCCTGGGTCCGGCTAGCGACGGCTGCGCCGGTCGTCCTTGACGTGAGATCGGAAAGTCCGCGTAGGCGCGAACTCGCCGAGCTTGTGGCCCACCATCGACTCGGTGATGAACACCGGTATGTGCTTCCTGCCGTCATGCACGGCGATCGTGTGTCCCAGCATCGCCGGGACGACCATGGAACGCCGGGACCAGGTCCTGATGACGGTCTTGGAGCCCTTCTCGTTCTGCACGTCCACCTTCTTCATCAGGTGGTCGTCCACGAAGGGACCCTTCTTAAGGCTACGAGGCATCGCGTGCTGCTCCTACCGCTTGTTCCTGCCGCGGCGACGGCTGATCAGCCGGTCACTCGGCTTGTTCGCCCGCCGGGTGCGGCCCTCGGGCTTGCCCCACGGGCTGACCGGATGGCGCCCGCCCGAGCTCTTGCCCTCGCCACCGCCGAGCGGATGGTCAACGGGGTTCATGGCCACGCCTCGCACCGTGGGACGGCGGCCCTTCCACCGGCTGCGGCCGGCCTTGCCCAGCTTGATGTTGCCCTGCTCGGAGTTGCCCACCTCGCCGACCGTGGCGCGGCAGGTCGCGTCGACCCGCCGGATCTCGCCGGACGGCATCCGCAGCTGGGCGTAGCCGCCCTCCTTGGCGAGCAGCTGGACCCCGGCGCCGGCCGACCGCGCGATCTTCGCGCCGCCGCCCGGGCGCAGCTCGATGGCGTGCACCACCGTGCCGGTCGGGATGAAGCGCAGCGGCAGCGAGTTGCCCGGCTTGATGTCCGCGCCGGGACCGCTCTCCACCCGGTCGCCCTGCGACAGGCCGGTCGGGCAGATGATGTAGCGCTTCTCGCCGTCCGCAAAGTGCAGCAGCGCGATCCGCGCGGTGCGGTTCGGGTCGTACTCGATGTGCGCGACCTTGGCCGGCACGCCGTCCTTGTCCGCCCGCCGGAAATCGATCAGCCGGTAGGACCGCTTGTGGCCGCCGCCCTGATGCCGGACGGTGATGCGGCCGTGCACGTTCCTGCCGCCCTGCGAGTGCAGCGGGCGCACCAGCGACTTCTCCGGGTCACTCCTGGTGACCTCGGAGAAGTCCGAGCCGCTCGCGCCGCGCCTACCCGGCGTGGTCGGCTTGTACTTACGGATAGCCATGTCTGGTCGCGTCTCCCTTAGGCGCCGAAAATGTCGATCCTGTCGCCCTCGGCGAGGGTCACGATCGCCCGCTTGGTGTCCGGCCGCTGCCCCCAGCCGTACCGGGTGCGACGGCGCTTACCCGGGCGGTTCAGGGTGTTCACCCCGGTCACCTTGACCCCGAACACGGCCTCGACCGCGAGCCTGATCTGGGTCTTGTTGGCGCCGGGGGCGACGACGAAGGTGTACTTGCCCTCGTCGAGCAGCCCGTAGCTCTTCTCCGAGACCACCGGCCGCAGCAGGACGTCCCTCGGGTTGCTGATCCTGCTCACTTGCTGGCCTCCTTAGCCGACCTCGACACGAACGCCGTCAGGGCCTGCTCGGTGAAGACCACGTGATCGCTGGCCAGCACGTCGTAGGTGTTGAGCTGGTCCTCGGTGAGCACGTGCACGCTCGGCACGTTCCGCAGCGACTTCCAGGTGAGCTCGTCATCGCGATGCGCGACCACGAGTACCTTCTCGCCCGGGGCGACCGCGCTCGCCAGCACGGCTACCGCGTCCTTGGTCCGCGGCACGTCGCCGTCGACGAAGCCGCTGACCACCTGGACCCGGCCGTGGCTGAGCCGGTCGGACAGCGCGCCGCGCAGCGCGGCGGCCTTCATCTTCTTCGGCGTCCGCTGCACGTAGGAACGCGGCTGCGGGCCGTGCACGACGCCGCCGCCCACGTACTGGGGCGCGCGCAGCGAGCCCTGGCGGGCCCGGCCGGTGCCCTTCTGGCGGTACGGCTTCCTGCCGCCGCCGCGCACCTCGCCGCGGGTCTTGGTGGCGTGGGTACCCTGGCGGGCCGCCGCCTGCTGCGCCACCACGACCTGGTGGATCAGCGGCACGTTCACCTTGGCGGCGAAGATCTCGTCGGGGAGTTCCACCGTCTTTTTCTCAGCGCCTATTACGCTGACCGCGGTCATCAGGCAACCTCCCCTTCAGTTCCTAGCGTCCTGGCCGCGCTGCGGACGAGCACGACACGGCCGCTCGGACCGGGAACCGCGCCCTTGATCAGGAGCAGCCCGCGCTCGGCGTCGACGGCGTGCACGCTAAGCGACTGCACCGTGGTGCGCACGCCGCCCATCCGGCCCGCCATCCGCACGCCCTTGAACACCCGGCCCGGGGTGGCGCACGCGCCGATGGAACCGGGCGAGCGGTGCTTGCGCTGGGTGCCGTGCGAGGCGCCGAGGCCCTTGAACCCGTGCCGCTTCATGACGCCCGCGGTGCCCTTGCCCTTGCTCCGGCCGGTCACGTCGACGTGCTGCCCGCTGGCGAACACCTCGGCGGTGACCTCCTGCCCGAGCGTGTACTCGGACGCGTCATCGGTCCGCAGCTCGGCGATGTACCGGCGCGGGGTCAGGCCGGCCTTGGAGAACATCCCGCTGACCGGCTTGGTCACCTTGCGCGGATCGATCTCGCCGAAGCCGAGTTGCACGGCTGAGTAGCCGTCGTGGTCGGGGGTGCGCACGCCGGTTACCACGCACGGTCCAGCCTGGACCACCGTGACCGGCACGATCTGCCCGGCGTCGTTGAAGACCTGGGTCATGCCAAGCTTGGTGCCCAGGATCCCTTTGATCTGCTTGCCCATGGTCGGTGCGTTCCTCAGAGCTTGATCTCGATGTCGACGCCGGCCGGCAGGTCGAGGCGCATCAGCGAGTCCACCGTCTTGGGCGTCGGGTCGAGGATGTCGATCAGCCGCTTGTGCGTGCGCATCTCGAAGTGCTCGCGCGAGTCCTTGTACTTGTGCGGAGAGCGGATGACGCAGTACACGTTCTTCTCGGTTGGCAACGGCACCGGGCCGGCCACCCGTGCGCCGGTACGCGTCACGGTGTCGACGATCTTCCGCGCCGAGCTGTCGATGACCTCGTGGTCATATGCCTTGAGCCGGATGCGGATCTTCTGTCCCGCCATGTTGGCCTCGGTGTCCTTCGCTTCTAAGTCAGCCGCTGTTCGTACCTTGGTCCGGCGTGCCGCGGCGACCGGGCCGGTGAGTCTTCGGGCCCCGGCCGCCGCGTACGACCGTCTTACTTGATGATCTTCGTGACCCGGCCGGCGCCGACGGTGCGGCCGCCTTCGCGGATCGCGAACCGCAGGCCTTCCTCCATGGCGATCGGCTGGATCAGGTCGATGTGCATGTCGGTCCGGTCGCCCGGCATGACCATCTCGGTGCCCTCGGGAAGGTTCACCACGCCGGTCACGTCGGTGGTCCGGAAGTAGAACTGCGGACGGTAGTTGTTGAAGAACGGCGTGTGCCGACCGCCCTCGTCCTTGGACAGGATGTAGACCTGGCCCTCGAACTCGGTGTGCGGGGTGTTGGTGCCCGGCTTGATCACGACCTGGCCGCGCTCCACCTCCTCGCGCTTGATGCCGCGCAGCAGCAGGCCCACGTTGTCGCCGGCCTGGCCGTCGTCCAGGATCTTGCGGAACATCTCCACCCCGGTGACGGTCGTGGACTGCGCCTTCTCCTTGATGCCGATGATGTCGACGGTCTCGCCGGTGTGGATGGTGCCGCGCTCGATCCGGCCGGTCACCACGGTGCCGCGGCCGGTGATCGAGAACACGTCCTCGACCGGCATCAGGAACGGCTTGTCGATCTCGCGCACCGGCTCCGGGATGGACTCGTCACAGGCATTCAGGAGCTCCATGACCTTGTCGCCCCACTCGGCGTCGCCCTCGAGCGCCTTGAGCGCGGATACCCGCACCACCGGCACGTCGTCGCCCGGGAACTCGTACTCGGTGAGCAGCTCGCGGACCTCGAGCTCGACCAGCTCGAGGATCTCCTCGTCGTCCACCATGTCCGCCTTGTTCAGCGCGACCACGATGTACGGCACGCCGACCTGGCGGGCGAGCAGCACGTGCTCGCGAGTCTGCGGCATGGGACCGTCGGTCGCGGCGACCACCAGGATCGCGCCGTCCATCTGCGCGGCACCGGTGATCATGTTCTTGATGTAGTCCGCGTGACCGGGGCAGTCCACGTGCGCGTAGTGCCGCGCCTCGGTCTGGTACTCGACGTGCGAGATCGAGATGGTGATCCCGCGCTCCTTCTCCTCCTTCGCGTTGTCGATCGCGTCGAAGGGAGTAAAGGGGTTGACCTCGGGCATCCTGTCGTGCAGCACCTTGGTGATCGCCGCGGTCAGCGTCGTCTTGCCGTGGTCGATGTGACCGATGGTGCCGATATTGACGTGCGGCTTAGTCCGCTGGAACTTGGCCTTCGCCACTGCTTTCTCCTCGT
>DAIOWL010000346.1:0-7120 GCA_036758545.1 Streptosporangiaceae bacterium
TCGGCCGCGGGATCGTGGTCGCGCTCAAGCAGCGCCCGGCAGACCTCCTCGGCCCCTCCGCCAGCACGCCGAACAGCTCGACCACCGGGCGGTCCATCGTCACCGACAGGTCGGTAACGGTGAAGCTGGCCCCCAGGATCGAGGCGAACCGCAGCGCCTGCAGCATGTCGTCGGACAGGAAGCTGAGGCGGCGCAGGATGGTCAGCCGCAGCGTGGGCGGCAGCGCCGTCTGCGCCACCTCGGCCCGCCCGCCGGCCGTCTCGATCATCCCCTCCTGCGCCAGCGCGGCCAGCATCTCGGTCACGAACAGCGGGTTGCCCGCCGCGCCGGCCAGGCCGGCCAGCAGCCCCTGGCCCGGTGCCGAGCCCACCGCGTCCGCGGCCAGGTCCGCCACGGCCTGCGCGCCGAGACCGCCCAGGCTCAGGTACCGGCCCGGCGGCCCCGCCAGCGAGGCGGCCAGCCGGTCCAGCTCCGCCGATCGCGGCGACGGCCGGAAGCACGCGATGAGGGCCACCGGGAGGTACTCGGCCCGGCGCCCCAGCGCGGCCAGCGTCAGCAGGCTCGACGCGTCGGCCCACTGCAGGTCGTCCACGCCGATCACCAGCGGCCCGGCCAGCGCGAGCTCCTCCACCAGGTCGGCGAGCGCGTCGACGACCCGGAACCGCAGCCCCGGATCGCTGGTCACCGTGATCGGGTTGCGTTCCCCGGTGCCGCCGGACAACAGCTCCCCGATGGCGGCCCGCCGGGGATCCGTCGCGGACCTGGTGCAGCCGAACACTCCGGTCATAAGGCCGAACGGTCGCATGCCTTCCAGCTCTTCCGCCCGGCCCGCCGCTACCTGCATGCCACGCCGCCGCGCGTCTTCGAGCGCCAGGTTCAGCAGCCGGGTCTTGCCGATGCCGGCCTCGCCCTCGATGAGGACGACCGCGCGCCGACCGGATTCGACCAGGTCCAGCGCGTCTGTAAGCACCGCGATCTCCGCCTCGCGGCCGCGGATCGCGGACACCTGCGCAAGCGTACTCGCCGCCCCCGCGCCGGTCAGGCCAACAGCCGCCTATCGGCATATACCGCCCGCAAGACCCCGGTCGGCCATGCGCATGAATGTGGCGTCCTACCCACTAGATCCGGTAGAACGCCACGTTCACTGAATTCGCGAGGGCTGCGGCTTGCGGCCGCGAGCGGGCCGGGCCAGGCGGGCAGTGCCACCGGTGTGACCGGCGCCGTTCGTGTGACCGGCGGGAGCCAGGTGGCGCCTGGGCTGCGGGGGGCGGGGGAGCGCTGGCTCGTCGGCCGGGGAGCACCGGATGCCGTCACACAGCAGGCACGGGGCTTCCCGCACCGCCGCTTCCAGGGCCGCGGCGAGTTCCGGCTGTTTCTCCCGGAGCAGCCCGCGCACGAAACGCTGGTTCTCCCACGCCCGGTAGTAGGTCATCATGGTGCCCCAGCATGACCGCGCCGCGGGCGAAAGACATCCGCAGACCGGCTGATCCGTAACGGCCGGTCTGCGGAGTGTCCGCCTCAGGCGTGGTCCGCGGCCGGGCCGCGCACCTCGCTGGTGCACGAAGCCGACGTGCGCTCGACCGGCCGCCGCGCGAACGCGGCCAGCCAGAGGGTCGCCGGACGGCCCAGGTAGTAGGCGGGTGAGTTGACCCGTCGGGTGTGAGTGCTGGTTGTCATCAGATCCTCCAAGGGTTTACGCGCACGCGGCGCGCGCCGGCGCCAGCTGGCGCAGGTAGGCGAGGGCGGTGATCGGCGTGGCGCCGGTCCCGCCGTAGTGGGCGGCCATGTCGAAGTCGAACTCCGCCGCCCGGCGGAAGCCGAGCCGGTCGTACAGGGCGATGGCGTCGGTCATGAAGCTGGCCGTGTGGAACGCGAACACCGGCGCGCCGGATTCCCGGGCGAGGCGCTCGTTCGCGGCGATCAGGGCGCGCGCGACACCGTGTCCGCGCGCGCCGGGGTGGACGGCGAGGGCGCGCCCGCTGGCCCAGCCGGACGGCCAGCCGAGTCCCTGGGCCGAGGCGTCCGGGTAGAACGCCCCGAACCCGCGGATCCGGCTGCCCGCCTCGACCACGATCAGGTGCCCGTGGCGGGCGTGCGTGTCCAGGTCGAGCAGGTCGGCCAGGTACGGCGAGAAGACGTCCCGCGCGATCACGTCGGCGTACTGGAGGTACGCGGCGATGATGACGCGCCGGATCTCCGGGTAGTCGGCGGGCACCGCGTCGCGGACCAGCGGCGCGCTATGCGGCCGGACCGCAGTCACCGCGGCGACCGCGGGGACCGCAGGGGCCGTGGCCACGGCCGTGTCGGATACAGACATGACGCAAGGTCCTTCGTGTCGTGAGTGAGTCGCTCAGAGCACGACACGGCGCGGGCGGATGTTCACGCCGCCAGCCAGAAGTTCGGTAAATCCCTTGAGGTCACGCCTCGAGTTCGGCGGCCCGGGCCGCGGCCTCGCGCCGGGTGGCCACGCCGAGCTTGGCCAAGATGGCCGAGACGTGGTGGTCCACAGTACGGGTCGACACCACCAGCCGCTGCGCGATCTCCGAGTTGGACAGCCCGGCCGCGACCAGCCGGAGGATTTCCAGCTGGCGATCGGTGAGCCCGGCCGGGTTGGTCAGCGTGCCCGGCTGCGGCCGGCGCGGCAGCCGGGCGACACCCAGGCCCCGAAGCCGCCTGCGCACCAGCGCCACCGCCGGCGCCGCGCCGAGCCCGTCGAGGATCGTCAGCGCCTCCAGACACGGCTCGACCTGGCCGGATTCGGCGAGCGCCAGGGCGTGCTCGTACGGGTCGCCCGCCGCGAGCCACGCGTCCGCCGCCGAACGCCAGTCGCCGTGCAGCGCCGCGGCGTACGGTTCGGGGCAGCCGGCGAAGGGCACGGCCGGGTAGCCGAGCCGGCCCAGGTACAGCAGCAGCTCGCCGCGCTGGACGGCCATGCCGGGCCGGTCCGTGCGCTCCAGCAGCAGGCCCGGGTAGGGCCCGGCCCGGCCGTGGTCGCCGGTCAGCCACGCCTGCTCGATGTGCGCCAGGCCGGTCGGCACCAGCCACTCCAATACGTCGGCCGTCGCCGCGTGGCGGGCGGCGCGCGCGAGCCACTCCGGGGCGTCCGCGCTGCCCTGCCGGACCAGCACCCGGGCTAGCACGGGAACCGTCTCGCGGCCGATCATGCCGGGGTCGTCCTGCCCGTCCAGCAGATCCCGCAGCGCGGCCTCGGCCTGCGCCCACTGGCCGCGCATCAGCCCCAGCCGGGCCCGGCGGGCGGCGAACATGTAGCCGTGGACGCGGAAGTCCCGGTCCCGGCCGAAGCTCTCCGCCTGCTCGAGGTAGCCGAGCGCATCGCGGTACTCGCCGAGCCGCCACAGGCCCTCGATGAGGTTGTAGTAGGCCCGCATGACGTACTCGTGGTTGTCCAGTTCGGTCGCCTGCGCCATGCTAGCCAGCAGGTCCTCGAGCCCGCGCAGGTCGCCCAGCTGCAGCAGCGCGGACCCCCGGTAGTTGCGGCACAGCGCGGCCACGCTGGCGGCCCCGCACCGTTCGGCGATGCCGAGCGCCTCGTCCAGGTACGGCAGCCCGTCCGCCTCCCGGTCGATGACCACGAGCAGGCCGCCGAGGTTCAGCGTGGCCAGCGCGTTCTGGTAGCTGTCGCCGAGCGGGCGGGCCAGCTCGAACGCGCGCTCGGCCGACGCGCGCGCGGCCGCGGTACGTTCGGTCAGCCATTGCTGCCGGGACAGCGTGACCAGGGCCCGGACGAGCCTGGTGTCGTCACCGTCCTGCTGCCACAGCTCGGCGGCGGTGGCGGCCGCCGCCACCGCGAAGTGCAGCTGGTTGCTGTTGGACAGCGCCCACGAGTACGCCTCGCCGAGAGCCGCCCGCCGGGCGGTCGACAGCCGGTGCCCGCGCGCCAGGACCTGGGCGTAGCAGGCCGCCGCCTGCCGGTGCGCGCCGACGCGGGCGGCCTCCCGCGCCGCCTCCTCGCCGTGCGTGATGACGGCATTGTCGTCGCCGGCCTCCACCGCGTGGTGCAAGATCCGGAACGGGTCGCTGTCCGGGCCGGTGAGCAGGGCGCACAGCACGTCCGCGTTCAGCTCCAGCCGGACGCTGGCCGGCAGCGACTCCGCGACCGCCCGGCGGGCGAGTTCGTGCCGGAATGCCACGAGGTCGCCCCGCACCTCCACCACCCCGGCTCGCTCCGCCTCGGCGACCGGCGTCAGGTCGCCGACCAGGACGCGGAGCAGGCCCACCTCGGCGCCGGACGGTATGACCGCCAGCCGGTCCAGCGCCGTCTGCGCCGCCTGGCTCAGCGTGCGCACCCGGGCCAGCACCGCGTCGACGACGGTCGGCGGCACAACCGAACCCGGGCTGGCCAGCACCTCGCTGACGTAGAACGGATTGCCGCCGGTGAGCTCGAACAGCTCGCCCGGATCCAGGCTCGTCGGGGTGGCCATCGCCCGGACCGCGTCCGCGGTGAGCGACGTCAGCCGCAGCCGGCTGGCCGCCGTGCTGCCGAGCGCGCCGAGCACCCCGCGCAGCGGGTGGTCCCGGGCCAGGGCATCGTCGCGGTAGGTCATCAGCAGCACGGCCGGCAGGCCCTGCACCCGGGTACCGAGGTAGCGCAGCACGTCGAGGGTCGCGCCGTCGGCCCAGTGGACGTCCTCGACCACGAGCACGGCCGGTGACGGCGGCGCGGCCAGCTCGTCGCACACGGCCGCGAACACGAGGTCGGGATCAACCTCCGGAGACAGCGCCGCGGCCAGCGGTCCGCCCGCGGCCGACCGGGCCGCGTCCCGCAGCGGGCCGAGCGCCCGCGGCGTGAGCAGGTCCTCGCACGCACCGGCCAGCACCCGCGCGCGGCCGGACGCCGCGGACAGGAAGGCCTTGACCAGGCTGGTCTTGCCGACGCCGGCTTCGCCGAGCACGAGGACGGCCGAACCCCGTCCCGTGCCGGCGCGTGCCACGGCCGTGCCGAGCATCTCCAGCTCAGCCTGCCGCTCCAGCAGAGACGGCGTCACGCGCATCATTGTCGCATCGGGCCAGCGGATCGGTAAGGGCCCGTGGACCCCGCGTCCGCCTGCGGCCGGAGCCGTGCGGCAGCGCCACGGCGGCCAGCACGCCGGCCGCGGTTAGCCCGGCGGCTAGCCACATCGCGGGCACGAAGCCGGCGGTGAAGTCCGCGCGCGAGGCGTAGCCGCCGTGCCCGGCGAAGACCAGGCCCAGCACCGCCACCCCGAACACGACGGCCAGCTCCCGGATCGCGGTGGCCGCTCCCGACGCCTGACCCTGCTCCTCCGGTCTGACGGCCGACAGCATGGCGGTGGTCAGCGGCGCGAAGAACACCGCGACCCCCGCGCCGGCCAGGGCCAGCGGCGCGACCAGCAGGCCGTAGGGCACGTCCGGCGTCACCACGGCGGCCAGCCAGCCCAGCGCGACCGACTCCAGGGCCAGACCGCAGATCATCAGCGGCCGGAAGCCGATCCGGTCCGTGATCACCCCGCCGACCGGGGCGATCAGCAGCGGCATCACCGCCATCGGCAGCGTGCGCAGGCCCGCCTGCAGCGGGGTCGCGCCCATCCCCACCTGCAGCAGCTGGGTGATCAGGAACAGCGCGCCGAACACCGCGGCGTACATGGCCAGGCAGGCCAGCGCGCCGGCGGTGAACACCCGGCTGCGGAAGAAGCGCATCGGCAGCATCGGGGCCGGCGTCCGCATCTCCCAGCCCACGAACAACGCCAGCAGCGCCACCCCGCCGCCCAGTGCGAGCCAGGTCTCGGCGCTCGTCCACCCCGCCGCTCCGGCCCGGATCACCGCCCAGACCACGCCGGACAATCCGGCGCTGCCCAGAGCGACACCGGCCAGGTCCAGCCGTCGCGGCGGACCGTAGGTCTCGGCGAGCCGGACCCGGGCCAGCGGCATCAGCACCAGGCCGAGCGGAACGTTCAGCCAGAAGATGGCACGCCAGCCGACGCTGCCGGCCAGGACGCCGCCCGCCAGCGGGCCGAGCGCCGCCCCCAGGCCGCCGATCCCGCCCCAGGCGCCGAGCACGGTGCCGCGCCGCCCAGGCGGCGTCACCGCGGCGAGCATCGTCAGGGTCAGCGGCGTGAAGATCGCGCCGCCCACCCCCTGTACCGCCCGGGCCGCCACCAGCGCGCCGATCGTCGGCGCCAATGCGGCGGCGGCCGACCCTGCGGTGAAGACCGCCACGCCGATCGTGAACATCCGCCGTCGGCCGAACCGGTCGCCCAGCGCGCCGCCGGTCAGCAGCAGCACGGCGAAGCTGAGCGTGTAGGCGTTCACCGTCCACTCCAGGCCGGCGGCCTGGGCCCCGAGGTCGGTCCGGATGGCCGGCAGCGCGATCGCCACCACCAGCCGGTCCAGCGTGAACGCGAACAGCGCCAGCGACGTGATCGCGAACGTCCAGTACAACCGGGAATTCATGGCCCGCCTCCAGGCAACTCGACAGCACCGGGAGCACGTCGCGGCCGGGCGCCGCGTTCACGGCCCGCGCGCATAGGCACCTCCGCGCCGTACGGATAGGCAGCCGTGCCGCTAGGAATGGGCAGCGCTCACCGATGAGGCGGAGGGGGTCCCGGCGCGACGCTCGGGTCATGAAATCCCAAGAGCTCACGAAACCCCGGGCACTGAATCCCCAGGCAGGGTGCGCCGGGCTCTGCACCGAGCAGGGCATGGCGGCCGCGCACACCGCGTATCACGCTCGCCTGCTCGCCCGCGCCCGCCGCGTCGTCGTCGACCCCGACCTGGCCGAGGATGTCGTCCAGGAAGCCTTCCTGCGGGCCTGGCGGGCCTGCGCGTCGTTCGATCCCGCGGGCGGCCCGCTGGTGAACTGGCTCCTCGTCATCACCGGCAACACCGCCATCGACATGGTCAAGGCGCGGGTCCGGCGCCCCCCGCTGACGTCCGTCCCGGCCGACGAGAACGCACCCGCCGGCGGGCTCAGCGACATCGACCGGCTGATCCTGCGCTCCGAGCTGCGAGACGCCCTGGGCAGCATCGGCGCCCACCACCGGGACGCGGTGATCGAGACGGTGCTGCGCGACCGTCCGTACGCCGATGTCGCCGCCGAGCTCGGCGTCGCGCCCGGCACCCTGCGGACCCGGGTCCACTACGG
>DAIOWL010000347.1:0-7113 GCA_036758545.1 Streptosporangiaceae bacterium
GCCGCGTGCTGTACGGCGCGGCGTACCGGGCCCGGCTGCTCGCCTCCTCCCAGTGGTTCCTGGCGCCCGTGATGCTGTTCCTGGTCGTGCTGGGCATCGTCTACGCGAGTGACGCCGGGCCCCCGCTGCAGGCCGCGGCGGTCACCGCGATCACCCTTGTCCCGGTGCTGACCTGGCTGGGCGTGCTGGCGCACCGGGTGGACGGCCGGGAACTCGCCCGCGCGTTCGCCGCGCACGCGGGCGGCCGGGCCCGGGCACACCTGGCCACCGACCTGGGGCTGGTCCCGTTCGCGGTGGCGCTGGCGCTGGCGGCCCTGGTGGCCCCGCTGATCAGCCAGGGCAGCCACTCCCATCCGCTGCAGCTCGACGTCAGGATCGTGGGACTGCACCTGGCCGCCGCGGTGTTCGGCGCCGGACTCGGCTCGCTGCTCGCGCTGATCGAGCGGGTCGGCTGGCGGCTGCTGACCGCCGTGGCGGTGTACCTCGTCCTGTTCGTGGTCCGCGACACGCCGATGGGGCCGCTGCTGAGGCTCAGCACCCATCCAGCCACGCTGCAGACGCCGGTAGGCGGCCCGGCCGCCTGGCTCTTCATGCCCGGCCTGGCCCTGGTGGCGGTGGCCGCGTTCGCGGCTACCCGGGTCAGCGCCTGATGCAGGTGTAGGCGCCGTAGAGGCGGCCCTGGTACTTCACGTCCGCGATCTCGAAGCCGGCCGCGGCCAGCATCGGCTCCAGCAGCCAGCGGAAGGTGCTGAACTCGGTGCGGATGTGTTCGGCGTAATCCTCGCCGGTGTATCCCTCGGCGGGGTCCGTCGCGGCGTGCCCGAACCAGTTCCGGAAGACCTCCTCGGTCTCGGCCGGGCGGAAGTCGTAGACCAGATCACGCAGCCGCAGGACCCCGCCGGGCCGCAGTATCCGCGCGATCCGGTCCAGGGCCAGCGCCTTCCAGAAGTCGGGCAGCTGGTGCAGGGCATGCCGGGTGTACACGGCGTCGGCCGGCGGCCCGGCATGGGAGTAGCTGAGGAATCCCGCGCGCACGCAGTCCAGGTTGCCCAGCCCGGCACCGGCGGCGCGCTCGCGCAGCAGGTCGAGCATGGCCGGCGAGACATCCACCGCCGTCACATGCCCGAACCGCCGGGCCGCCCCGAGCGCGAACTGCCCGGTGCCTGTCCCCAGGTCCACCAGCGTGGAGTCGGCACCCAGACCCTGCTGTGCGAGCGCATCGAGATCCTCGGCCGGATCCGGATATCCCTGCTTCCGGTCGAAGCCGGCCACGAAGGCCGCATCGAGGTGCTCGGGTCCCGCATACGCCAGTTCGTCGATCATCCATGACTCAGCCACGAGGACATTCTGCTCCTCTGGAGACCCGGCCGTGGGCCCGGCGGCGGACCCGGCGGACCCCGCGAACCCCGCCCGCCCGCGCCGTCGCCGCCGCCGCCGGTTTGAGTCGATGTGCCGTTGGTCCGGTTCTAGCCGACCCGATGTGCCATCGACCCGCTACGGGCTCGCGGCCTCTGGCGCGAGATACTTCATTACCGTATAATCCATTTTCGTGATATCCGAAACCGGACTACCTGACGTGGTGCTGGCGCTGCAGCGGGCCACGCACCATACTCTGCGGGCCCTGAGCGCCGCGCTGGCCGACCTGAACCTGTCGGCAGCCGAGATCAACGCGCTCGCCAACCTCGGCGAGGGCGGGACTCTCAGCGTCCGCCAGCTCAGCGAGCGGACCGGCACCCGGGCCAGCACCCTGACCGGCCTGCTCGACCGGCTGGAGAACCGCGGCTACCTCGCCCGGGAGCTAGACCCGGCCGACCGCCGCTCGTTCCGGCTGCCGCTGACCGAGACAGGCCAAGCGGTGGCCACCCGGGTGCGCGCCGCGATCGCCGACCTGGAGCGCGACGCACTCTCCCGGCTGGACGCCACCCAGCTGGCCGGCTACCACGCCGTCGTCACCGCTCTGCAGGAGGCCTGCTAATGCCGCCACACCACGACGCGGACCTGGCTGCACTCCTGCCCGAGATCACCGGACCCAGCGGGCAGTTCCGGCACCGGCAGCACATCCACCTGGCCTTCCTGGCCGTGCGCCGGTACGGCATGCCCGAGGCGACGACCAGGATCTGCGACTGGATCCAGCGCATCGCCGCGTACGAGCGGGCCCCGCAGAAGTACCACCACACGGTCTCCCGGGCCTGGGTGGAGATCGTCGCCCACCACGTGGGGGACGATCCGGACTGCGCCGACTTCGGGACCTTCGCCGACCGGCATCCCGCGTTGCTCGACAAGCGCCTGCTAGCCAGCCACTACCGGTCCTCCACCCTGGCCGCCGCCCCGGCGCGGAGCGGCTGGGTCGAGCCGGACCTCCTGCCGTTCCCCTGGTCGCCCGGTCAGGTCACACCGGCCTCACCAGCATCAGGATCCGGGTACGCCGGGCCAGCTGGAACGTCATGAAACCCCGGATCCACTGCGTTCTGACGCCGTGAATGCCCGGATTCATGGCGTCCGCGCAGGCGTCTGGGGAAGCGTCCGGGGAAGCGTCGGGCAGCGGACCGATGCGTCCGGCAGGCATCCGGCAGCGGACCGATGCGTCCGGCAGGCGTCGGGCAGCGGACCGATGCGTCCGGCAGGCGTCGGGCAGCGGACCGAACGGTATTCAGCTCCGGTGGTGTTCGCCGGCGATCAGGAGCCGGCGGAGCGTCTTGCCGGATGGGGAGGTGGGGATGGCGTCGGTGAAGGACACCTGGTGGATGCGCTTGTGCGGCGCGACCCGCGCGGCCACGTAGTCGATCAGTTCTTGCGGTGTGATCTCCTGGGCCGGGACGACGTAGGCCTTGGGCAGCTCGCCGGCTCGCTCATCGGGGACCGGGATGACGGCCGCGTCGGCCACGGCCGGGTGGCTACGCAGGATGGCCTCGAGTTCGGCCGGGGCCACCTGGAATCCTTTGACCTTGATGAGTTCCTTGAGCCGGTCGAGCAGGAACAGGTTGCCTTCGGCGTCGAAGCGTGCGATGTCGCCGGTGTGCAGCCAGCCGTCTGCGTCGATGGTGGCGGCGCTGGCGGCCGGATTACCCAGGTAACCGGTCATCACGGCAGGGGTACGAACCCACAGCTCGCCGGCCTGGCCGGGGGCGACGTCGGCGCCGGTGCCCGGTTCGGTGATCCGGGCCCGGATGCCGGGCAGCAGCGGGCCCGATGATCCGGGGACGACCGGCGCGCCGACCGGGAACAGGGCGATGCCGGCGGTGGCCTCGGTCATGCCGTAGCCCTGTCCGACCGGGCAGCCGATCCGCTCGGCGCAGGCCTGCTGAAGCTCGGCACTCAGCGGCGCGGCCCCGCAGCCGAGCCACTCCAGGGAGGACAGGTCGTACTGGTCTACCGCGGGATGCCTGGCCAGGGCGAGCACGATCGGCGGGACGACGACGGTCTGGGTGATGCGGTGGTCCTGCACCGCGGCCAGGAACCCGGGCACGTCGAACCGGGGCAGCGTGACCAGGGTCGCACCGCGGGCCAGGGCCCGGCCCGCGAGCACGATCAGCCCGACGGCGTGGAAGAACGGCGCCACCGCCAGCACCCGGTCGTCGGGCGTGACAGGACTCGACGTGAGCATCTGCACCACGTTGGTCAGGCAGGCGCGATGGGTGAGCATCACGCCCTTGGCCAGCCCGGTGGTACCGCTGGAGTAGGGCAGCAGCGCCATCGCGTCCGGGTCGGGCCACTCTCGCAGCGGCGGGCCGGGATGGGCGAGCAGCGCGGCGAACGGGATGGTGTCACCGGGCGCGGGCCCGAGCACGATGATCCGCGCCGGGACGCCGGGGCGCCCGGCTGCGGCACGTTCGGCCGCGGCGCTGGCCGTCGGCAGGAACTCAGGAACCGTCAGGACAAAGCGGGCGTCGGCGTCGGCCAGCTGCGTCGCGACCTCGCCCGGGGTGCACAGCGGGTTGATCCCGGTGACCACTCCGCCGGCGGCGAGCGCGCCGCAGCAGGCCAGCAGCCACTCGGGCGAGTTCGGGGCCATGATCGCGAACACGTTCCCGGGCCGCAGCCCCAGCGCGGCGAGCCCCGAGGCGATCCGGCGCACTCCGTCGGCGAGTTCGGCATAGCTCAGCGTCCGGCCGGAGGATGCGTCGATTATCGCCGCCCGTTCGGCCTGTTGCGTTGCGGTGGCCAGCAGGAATTCCGGGAGTGAGGTATCGGGCACCACCGCGTCCGGCCATGGGCCGGTGAGAACCGGCGCCCCTTCGATATCGGTCCTGATCGTCATCGGACATCTCCCCGTCGCGTTCGCGGCCAGCCCGGAGCACGCTGCGGCTCCGGCGCGCATGGTCAGAGTCTGGCCGCGACACCAGCCATGGCGCACCGGGAGAAACCCTGGATTCTAGGAACTGGGGCTGTCAGATGCGCGGCTCCGGTGACAGGCCGTGGCGTGCGAGGCTGTCGGCGCGGCGGAGCGCGTCCGGGATGCGATGCGCCCCGGCCATGTGCCGGACGATGTCGGCGGCCTCGGTGCGAGGCATCCCGGCGGCCGTGACATACAGCGGGCGGCCCGAGGTTCCGCGCAGCACCGGGACGGCCTGGGTAGCGGTGCGGAAGGCGGACTTGGCCACGCCGATCACCGGGACGGCGAATTCGGCGCAAGCGTGGGCGCCCAGGCCGGGCTTGCCATCCGGATCCAGGTCGGCGTAGCCGTCGACGATCAGCAAGGCCATCTCGCTCAGCCCGTCCAGTACGGCGCGCATCGGCGGGAGTTCGCGCAGGTAGAACTGGCCAGGCCGGTAAGGCGCGACGTCAGGCACCAGTTCGGTGCGCTCGGCTACCAGGCGGGAGAATGCAGCATCGGCGGTCACCACGGCGGCCGCTCGGGCTCCGCCGGACGCCAGGTACTGCACGTCCACCGCCACGAATACGCCTCCGGTCGGGTATCCGCCATTTTTCATAGCCCCAGGATGCCCGGACGGTATGTGCCGCGCTATGGCCGAAGGGCCGCATCAATTACTGGCCGAGGCCGCTCTCTATCCCTGGTATGAGATCACGTTCCACCCGGCGGCTGATGCCCTGATGTCCGGCTGCGCGGACGATAGGCGTATGTCAGTACCCGACGTCACGGAGGCGGGCGAGATGGTTGATCAGCTCACGATGCGAGCTTCGGACCGCGATCGGCAGCAGGTGGTGGACCGGCTGCGCAGCGCGCTGGAAGATGGCCGCCTGACCATGGATGAGTACGTGGACCGGATGGAGGCTGCCTACAAGGCGGCGACCTACGGTGACCTGGTCCCGCAGTGCGCGGACCTGCCGGCATCGCCCCCGGTGATCGCCGGGCCGCAGCCGGCTGCAGGTGCCGCGTCGCCGGCCGTCATCTCCCGGTCGGGCTGCCTGGCCGGCTTGCCGACGGTGCTCAAGATCCTGTGGACCATCTGGCTGACCGCCGTATCGGTCAACGTGGTCGTCTGGGCCCTGGTCAGCGGCACCGGTGGTCACCTGGCCTACCCCTGGCCAGTCTGGGTGGCCGGTCCGTACGGGGCGGTGCTGTTCGCCGTGTCGGCTGGCGTCGTGCTATTCCGGCGCAGCCGACCGCCGATCGCACGGCCGCGGCCGGTGAAGAGCTGACCAGATCACGATCGCCGGCCCGCAGGCCCCGCGTGTACGCCAGACTCATGAAGGCGAACAGATGAGCTCACCGGGAGAACCTGCGCATGGACACTCCGCTGACCGGCGTCGTGCCGGTTGTGCCGACGATCTTCCACGACGACCAGGGTGTCGACCTCGGCGGCACGGCTCGGGTCGTGGATTACCTGATCGACGCCGGGGTCGACGGGGTGTGCCTGCTGGCCAACTACTCCGAGCAGTTCTCGCTGACCGACGCCGAACGCGACGCGATCGCCCGCACGCTCCTCGAGCGGGTCGCGGGACGGCTCCCCGTGATCGTCACCACCAGCCATTACAGCGCTCGGGTTACCGCCGAGCGCAGCCGCGCCGCGCAGGACATGGGAGCGGCGATGGTGATGATCATGCCGCCGTTCTTCGGCGCCACGCTCACCGTTGCCGGGCCCGCGGTGATCGAGTACTTCAGGCAGGTGGCGGACGCCATCGACATTCCGATCATGGTGCAGGACGCGCCCTTGTCATCGACGCCGCTGCCGGTCGGCCTGCTGATCGACCTGGTCCGGCAGGTGCCTCGGGTGCAGTACGCCAAGATCGAGGTGCCGCAGGCCGCGGACAAGCTGCATGCGCTGGTCAGCGCCCTCGGCAGCAGTCTGCCTGGTCCCTTCGACGGCGAAGAATCGGTCACGCTGATCCCGGACCTGGACGCCGGGGCCACGGGCACCATGCCGAGTTCGACGGTCCCCGCCGAGCTCGGCCAGATCGTCCGCCACTATGCCGCGGGCGACCGGGCCAGCGCCGTCAGCGCCTGGGAAGACCTGCTGCCTCTCATCCATTTCGAGAATCGTCAGTGCGGCCTACGCGCGCAGAAGATCCTGCTGGCCGCGGGCGGCATCGTCGCCTCGGACCGGACACGCGCGCCGTTCGGGCCAGTGTCGCCCAGGACCCGCCGCGGGCTGATCGAGCTGGCCGCAGCACGCGACCTGCTGATCATGCGCTGGGGGCGGTGATTACGCCGGTGATCGATCTTGACCAGGGCTGGCGTACGGAGCGGCTCGAGCTCGAGCCGCTTACCGCGGACCACGCCGCCGAACTCACGCCGGTGCTTGACGACGCCGCTTTGCACGAGTTCATCGGCGGAGCACCGCTGCCTGCGGTAGCTCTGGCCCAGCGCTACGCGCGCCTGGCGGCGCGGCGCTCACCCGACGGGCACTACTTGTGGGGTAACTGGGCGATGCGGGTTCGCGGGACCGGCAATGCGGTCGGAACAGTGCAGGTGACGATGCCGGCCGGCGGCCCTGCTGCTGGTCCCGCCGAGGTTGCCTGGGTGGTGGGCGTGCAGGCCCAGGGCCGTGGCTACGCCAAGGAGGCGGCATGCGGGCTCGTGGCCTTGCTCCTGGAGGCCGGATGGACCGTGGCAGCCCATATTCATCCCGCCCACCTGGCCTCCCAGCGGGTCGCTCGCGCCGCCGGACTATCGCCTACCGAGGAGGTCCATGACGGCGAAGTCCGCTGGGT
>DAIOWL010000348.1:0-1296 GCA_036758545.1 Streptosporangiaceae bacterium
CCGAGATCCCACGAATCAGCGCGAGAGCGTGCCACTATCGGCATCAACCCCTTCAACTCTCGCAGGCCCCGTGACGCATCGCACCGAGGAGGTCGGCAGGATGACGCAGCTGAGCAGGCCCGGTCTGAGTATGCACTGCACAGGATGCAATGAGGAGCGGCTGTTCGAGCAGTTTCACGCGGAGCCTGCGAGCTGTCCCGACGTCCTGGACGGCGACTGCCAGGAGTGGGCCTGCGCGGTGTGCGGCGACGCGCTGATCATCGGCCTGCCCGCGCCCGCCTACGTCCGCAGCGACAGCGTCAGGGCCGCCTGATCCCGGGGAACCCCGGACCCCGACGAACTCAGATCCCGGCGAACCCCAGCCGCCCGCGCTGTCTGTACTGGACGCGTCCGGGACGGCATTCAATCCGGCCATCCGCGTGAAACATGGTGTTTCGGCATGAACCTATACGGCGCTAACCCATACGGCGCTGCGTGAGATGCGATGCGCGACACGTACGCTCGGGTCATGAGGGCTAGTGAAGGGCCGGCTGACCGGCGGACGACGCGATCACGAGCGCCGCGACGGCCGGGGGTAATGCGCGATCCCGTGGCGGGTAATCCCGCGGTGACGGGAGTCGCCGGAGGCGGCGCGCCCGCGGTGGCGCAGGCTGCGGTGGCGGAGTCCCCTGCTGAGGCCACCTTCGCGGCGGCGGTGGCGGCCTTCACGGCGGGCCGGGAGGCGCAGCGCCGCCGGGACCTGCTGTTCGAGGACGTCCCAGCGCCGAAGCGGCTGGCGCCCTTCGCCATCGCCATGGCGGCGACCGTCAGGCGGGACGAGGCGGACGTGGCGTGGGGACGGCTGGTGCTGCTGTACGACCCGGACGGCCAGCAGGGCTGGAACGGCTTGTTCCGGCTGGTCGCCTACGTTCGTGCCGACGTGGAACCCGAGATGGCGGCCGACCCGCTACTCGGCGAGGTCGGCTGGAGCTGGCTATCCGAGGCCCTGGACGCACGCGTGCCCGGGTACGCCGTCCCCAGCGGCACGGTGACCAGGGTCATCACCGAGGGGTTCGGGGCTAAGCAGGACGAGGTCCCGCTGACCGGGTTCGAGCTGCGCGCCTCCTGGTCTCCGACCGGACCGGAACACCAGCCAGGCTTCGCCGATCATCGCGATCTCGACGCCCTCGACCTGTCGGCGCACATCGCGGCCTGGTGTGACTGCCTGTCGGCGGCGGCCGGGCTCGAACCGCCGGGAACACGGGCACTGCGCCAACCGGGGCACGGGTGACCGCAGGCAGTGAGCGGCCGCGCGGC
>DAIOWL010000348.1:1396-2737 GCA_036758545.1 Streptosporangiaceae bacterium
TGAGCGGCCGCGCGGCGGCGTGTCCGACGCGCGCGATCCGGCCAGCACTGAGGCCGACGGGATCGTCCCGCTGCTCGAGCCTCGCGACGGCCTGCCGCCGGTCGTCGCGACGGATGCCGTGCTGGCCGAGGTCACCGGCAGGCTGGCCGAGGGCACGGGGCCCGTCGCGGTCGATGCCGAGCGCGCCTCGGGTTATCGCTACGGGCAGCGCGCCTACCTGGTCCAGCTTCGCCGGGCCGGAGCCGGCACGGTGCTCATCGACCCGATCGCCTGCCCCGACCTGTCCGGCGTCGACGCCGCGCTGGAAGACGCCGAGGCGGTGCTGCACGCGGCGTCCCAGGACCTGCCCTGCCTGGCCGAGATCGGCTTCCGGCCGCGGCGGCTCTTCGACACCGAACTGGCCGGGCGGCTGCTCGGCTATCCGCGCGTAGCCCTCGGCACGCTCGTCGAGGAGGTGCTCGGCTACCACCTGGAAAAGGGCCATTCGTCGGCCGACTGGTCGGTCCGTCCGCTGCGCGAGGAGCTGCTCCGCTACGCGGCCCTGGACGTGGAGGTGCTGACCGATCTGCGCGACGCCCTCGCCGGCGAGCTCGAAGACCAGGGCAAGGCCGAGTGGGCCCGGCAGGAATTCGAGGCGGTGCTCGCCGCCCGTCCGGCCACGGCCCGGGCAGATCCGTGGCGGCGCACGTCGGGCATCCACCGCGTACAGTCCCGCCGCGGCCTCGCCGTGGTGCGGGAGCTCTGGACGGCCAGGGACAGGATCGCGCAGCGGGCCGACCTGTCCCCGCGCCGGGTCCTGCCGGACACGGCGATCATCGAGGCGGCCAGGTCGTACCCGGCCAACCACGCCCAGCTGATCAAGATCAGCGGGTTCGCCGGCCGTCAGGCCCGGCGGCACGAGAAGGACTGGCTGGCCGCGGTCGCGCGGGCCCGGGCCAGCACCGACAACGAGCTGCCCGAGACGACCGGCGGCGGGTTGCCGAATGGCCCGCCGCCCGCCCACCGCTGGGCCGAGCGGGACCCCGCGGCCGCCGCGCGGCTGGCGGCGGCGCGCGCCGCGATCACGGCCCTGGCCGAGGACAACCGGCTGCCGGTCGAGAACCTGCTGTCCCCCGACGCGCTGCGCAGGCTCAGCTGGGATCCGCCCAAGCCGTGCGACGGGCAGGCCGTGGCGGATGCGCTCGCCGGGTACGGGGCACGACCCTGGCAGGTCGAACTCACCGCGGAGCCCATCGCCCGAGCGCTCTGTGATCTCCCGGCTCAGGTCGATCAAGCGGCTATCCTGGATGACGTCGCCCAATCGGAGGGATGACCGCAGGTGCTGATGATCGCGGCGGCGCT
>DAIOWL010000348.1:2837-7111 GCA_036758545.1 Streptosporangiaceae bacterium
AGGCGTGCGCCACCCAGAAGCCGCCCTTGGGCAGCGACGGATCCGCGGGAACGGCGGCGGGCGCGCCGAGCACCGAGCAGGCTTCGGCGAGCACATCGGGGAGGTTCTCCCGGTGCAGGCACAGAACAGCCGGACGACGCTCGGCCAGGAGGCGGGAGAGCAGGCGCCGGAGCGAGTCAGCCAGGTCCGTTCGGGATGAAAAATCCGTCCGCCGACCGTACGGGGCCAGGCAGGGCTCGGTCTCGACCGTCCCGGAGAACCCGGCCGCGTACGGGCGCACGGTATCGGTGCAGCGCAGCGCAGGCGAGCTGATCACCCGCGCGACGGGCGCGAAGCAGGCCATCAGGCTGGCCAGCACCCGCGCGTCGGCCACCCCGGCCTCGTCGAGCGGCCGCAGGCAGTCATCGCCGGACCAGTCCGCCTTGCGCCCGGCCGAGGCGTGCCTGACCAGGATCAGCGGCACCGTCTCGAGCGGCCGGAAGGCGGAGATCACCGGGTCGTCGTGGGTGCCTGCCAGCTGGTCGCGGGCCCGCCCCAGCGGCAGCCAGGACACCGCGTCGATCTCATTGCCGGGTGCGGCCTGGTGCCCGTCGCTGAACGAGGACCAGTAGCTGACCTGTTTGGGTCGCCCCCAGCTGATGTACTCCACGGTTGGCAGCCGCGGGCCGAGCACCGGCCGCACGCACGTCTCCTCCCATACCTCGCGCACCGCGGTCAGCAGGATGTGCTCGCCCGCGTCGCTCTTGCCCTTGGGCAGCGACCAGTCGTCGTACGTGGGCCGGTGGACGAGCAGGACCTCGGCGTCCTCCGCGGGATCCGACGGAGGACGCCAGATCGCCGCGCCTGCCGCCAGGGTGGTGGCATCAGTCATCGGCCGAGCGGACCCGCCGTTCCCTGACCAGGGTCTCCTGCACATCGCGCAGCGGGTTCCCGGCTTCGTCCCGGCTGTGCCTGGTCCAGTGCCCGTCGCCGTTCAGCCACCAGCTAGCAGTCCCGTCGTCCATGCCGATATCGAGGAATCGGCGCAATCCCCGCTGGTGGCCGGGGTCCACGACCTGGACGGCCAGCTCCACCCGGCGGTCCAGGTTCCTGTGCATCATATCCGCGCTGCTCAGCCACACCGTACTGTCCTCGTCCTCGCCGGTGCCGAACGCGTAGACCCGCGAGTGCTCGAGGAACCGGCCGAGCACGCTGCGGACCCTGATGTGCTCGGAAAGACCGGGGATGCCCGGACGTAGCGTGCAGATGCCGCGCACCCACAGGTCAACCGCCACGCCGGCCTGCGACGCCCGGTAGAGCGCGTCGACCACCGCCTCGTCGACCAGCGCGTTGGTCTTGAACGCGATCCTGGCGGGCTGGCCGGCCCGGTGCCGCTCCGCCTGCCGGTTGATCCGGCTGACGATGCCGGCCCGCAGTGATTCCGGCGCGACCAGCAGCCGCTGGAACGTCTTCGTCCTGCTGTACCCGGTCAGGTGGTTGAACAGCGCGGTGACGTCCTCTCCGACCGCCGGATCGGCGGTGAGCAGCCCGTAGTCCTCGTAGATCCGGGCCGTGGTCGGGTGGTAGTTGCCGGTGCCGAGGTGGCAGTACCGGCGCAGCGTCCCATCCGGCTCCTCGCGCACGATCAACGCCATCTTGGCGTGGGTCTTCAGCCCGACGAAGCCGTAGACGACGTGGCAGCCCGCCTCCTCCAGCTTGCGCGCCCAGGCGATGTTAGCGCGCTCATCGAACCTGGCCTTGATCTCCACCACCACGACGACCTGCTTGCCCGCCTCGGCCGCGTCGATCAGCGCGTCGACGATCGGCGACTGGCCGCTGGTCCGGTACAGCGTCTGCTTGATCGCCAGCACACGCGGGTCGTCGGCAGCCTCGTCGATCAGCCGCTCCACCGATGCGGCGAACGAGTCGTACGGGTGGTGGACGAGGATGTCGCGTTCGGAGATGGCCGTGAAGATGCTGTTGTCCTTGGAAACCGCCCGGGTAGACGGGACGAACGCGGGGTACTTCAACTCGCCGATGTTCAGGTCGGCCAGGGTGAACAGCCCGCTCAGGTCGAGCGGACCGGGCACCCGGTACACCGCGCGATGGTCGATGTCCAGCTCGGTGACCAGCCGGTCCAGCACGTCGGCCGACACCGTGTCCTCGACCTCGAGCCGGACCGCGGGCTCGAACCTGCGCCGCACCAGTTCCCGCTCCATGGCCTGCAGCAGGTTCTCGGTGAGATCCTCGTCGACCTCCAGATCCCTGATCCGGGTGACCCTGAACGCGTGCTGCTCGATGATCTCGACGTCGCCGAACAGGTCGGTCAGGTGCGCCGCGATGACGTCCTCGATCGGCACGAACCGGTTCTGCGATACGGCCAGGAACCTGGGCAGCAGCGGCGGCACCTTGACCCTGGCGAACACCGTCGCGTCAGTGCGCGGATCCGCGATCATGACGGCGAGGTTGAGGGACAGGCCGGAGATGAACGGGAACGGATGCGCCGGGTCGACCACCAGCGGAGTGAGCACCGGGTAGATCCGTTTCCTGAACAGGTCGCCGAGGTTGTCCCGTTCGGCCGCCGACAGTTCCTTCCAGCGCAGGATCTCGATCCCGTGCTCGGCCAGCTCCGGGCCGATGCGCTCGCTGAACGCGCGGGCGTGCCGGACGGTCAGTTCGCCCGCGAGGTCCAGGGTGTTCTCCAGCACCTGCCCGGGCAGCTGAACCCCGTTGCCCTCGACCGGGAAGCCGGCCACCATCCGGCGCACCAGTCCCGCCACCCGGACCATGAAGAACTCGTCCAGGTTGGTCGCGAAGATGGCGAGGAACCGCACGCGTTCCAGGAGCGGGACCGATTCGTCCTCGGCGAGCTCGAGCACGCGCTCGTTGAACCTGAGCCAGCTTTCCTCCCGGTCCAGGTACCGTTCCGGTGGTAGCGCGGTTCCGGCGCCCGCCCGCGCCTCGTCGTGCTCCTCGTGGCCTTCTGCGGCGGGAAGGCTCATCTGGCTGACACCCATGCAACACATTGTCCCCGCCGGGTGCCCGGCGGGAAACGTTGAGGGTCTTACGGCCTATTCCTCCCGAACGGCGCGGGGTGACTGTTCGTCACCAACGAGTCTCAGGGTGTCATGATGTGACCCGGGATGCCCGGCCGCGCCTGGATAGCCTGCACGCTCAAGGTCGCGTGTCCGCGCTGCGAGCACACCGGGATGTGCGCGGCCACGAACGAGGGTCGGTCCTGCCGCGGCAGCGTGATCCGGAGTTCCTCGGCGGTCACCTCCGCGCAGCCGGCCGGCTTGGTGTCCCCGGCGACCCGCAGCACGGCGTGCGCCGTCGCCCCGGGCTCGAGCATCACCGGCTTCGGACGGACCGAGGTGTCGCGGATCGCTATGCCGCTGACAGGGCTGCCGATAGGCCCGCCGGCCGCCGGGCTGTCCCGGTAGGCGGAGACCTCCGGATAGCCGAACAGGCTGCAGGTACGGTTCGAGACGTTGGTGAACTCCAGCGTGTAGTAGGTCTCATGGCCCGGGTAGGCCCCGGGCGGATCGGCACCGCCTGGTCTGGCCGCGCTGGCAGCGCCGAGCCCGAGCCACGCCTCGAGCCCGGAGGTGGGACACGCCTGGCCGGATACCCCGTAAGAGAGCGAGGCATCGCTGCCGGCTGGGGCGCGCGTCAGCGTGATGGCGAGCACGGCCGTGCCGACAAAGGCCGCTATCGCGACCATACGCCATCCGATTTGGCCGTATCTTGTCATTGCGGTCCCCATCTGGCGTCGATGGAGCTTTTCCCCGCATGAGCACACGCTAATCCTGTAAGCGTGCTTTTGACGCGAATCGGGACGATTCTCGCGGCCCTTTTGTCGCAGTTATTGCGCAGGCATTGGTGGCGCACCGCCGAGCTCGGCGGCGAAGGCCGCCAGGTCGAGCAGGTGGAACAGGGTATCGCACCACCGCTCCGCCGCGGGCCGGTCGTCGAAGTGCCCGAGGCATTCGTTCGCCGCGTCCAGGATCGCCCGCAGCACCGCGCCGTCCTTGCTCCGATCGTCCTGCGGCGTCCCGCCGTCCTGCGGCGTCCAGCCGTCTTGCGGCGTCCGGCCGTCTTGCGCGCTGCGGGGGTCACCCTCCAGGATCGCCGCCGCCTTCCGCGCCATGGCCAGCCCGAGCGTCCCCGCCAGCAGCGCGCGCTGCATCATCAGGACGCCATTGTGGTCTGTCATTCCGCTTCCTCCATCGTCCACCGTGGCTGTCCCGCCTTCACTGCCATGATGCGGACAGGCAGTGACATTTCGGCGCGCC
>DAIOWL010000349.1:0-1331 GCA_036758545.1 Streptosporangiaceae bacterium
GCCTCGACCGTGCGCAGCTTGTGCCAGCGGGCGTACGACTCCACGTCCTGTTTGCTGCCGCTCTCCAGCAGCTCGATCAGGTGAAGATGCTCACCGAGAGCCTCCTCGGACCGGTGCGGCAGGTACGCGAACATGGTCGAGCGCAGCCGGTCGAGCCGGGAGTTCGTCTGCTCGAGCAGCTCCATCAGGTAGGTGTTCGGGCACCGGGCCACGATGGCGGCGTGCAGCAGCCGGTTCAGCTTGCTGAACCTCATCGGATCGGCGCGGGCGGCGGCTTCCTCCATGCCCGCGGCGATCTTGCGCAACCGGGTCAGGTCAGACCGGCGGAGGTTCTGCTGAGCTTCGGCACTAGCCGCGCCCTCCAGGATCGCCAGGGTGATCATGGCCTGTTCCCAGGTCGTGGAGTCCACCGGCGATACGACCGCTCCCACATTCGGCGTGAACCGCACCCAGCCCTCGGCCTCCAGCCGGCGCAAGGCCTCGCGCACCGGTATCGGGCTCACGCCCAGCTCGCGAGCCAGCGCGTCGATGTTGAGCCGTTCCAGCGGTGCGAAGCTGCCGGAGTGGATCCGGTCCCGGAGGATCGTATAGGTGCGTTCCTGCTTGTTCACAGTTATAGAGCGTAACCGCACGCGGGAACGGGCTGTTGCCCGATGGTGGTCTTCCGGCAAAAGATATACGATGCCCGGATGAGTGCCCCGCCGCCTACGAAGATCATCGCGGTCCACGTGAACTACCGGAGCCGGTCGCTCCAGCGCGGCTCGGTACCGGCCTGGCCTTCGTTCTTCCTCAAGCCGCCGTCGGCGCTCGCGGCCAGCGGCGATCCGATCGCCCGGCCGCCGGGATGCGCGCTGCTGTCCTTCGAGGGCGAGGTAGCGCTCGTCATCGGCAGCCGGGCCAGCCGGGTCGAACGCGGCGCGGCCTGGAGCCATGTCGCCTGGGTGACGGCCGCCAACGACTTCGCCGTGTACGACCTGCGCTACGCCGACCGCGGCGGCAACGTCCGCTCCAAGGGCATCGACGGGCTGACGCCGCTCGGCCCGCGGCTGCTCGACGCGCGCACGATCGATCCCGCCGCGCTGCACCTGCGGACCTGGAAGAACGGGGAGATCGCGCAGGACGCCAAGCTCGGCGAGGAACTGCTCTTCGGCCTGGAGGACATCGTCGCGGACCTGTCCCGGCTGATGACCCTGGAACCAGGGGACGTGATCCTGACCGGGACGCCGGCCGGCTCGACGGTCGTCGAGCCGGGAGACCTGGTCGAGATCGAGGTCACCGCCGGGGATGCGACGACGGGACGGCTGCGCAGCCCGATCGTCGAGGCCCAGTAC
>DAIOWL010000349.1:1431-7101 GCA_036758545.1 Streptosporangiaceae bacterium
GGCGGGATGAACGCCCAGAAGCAGGCGATCGAGCAGATCCGGCCCGGAGAGGTGCTCGTGATCGACGCCCGCCAGGAAGCGTCGGCCGGCACCATCGGCGACATCCTGGCCCTGCGGGCGCAGACGCGCGGCGCGGCCGGCATCGTGACCGACGGCGCCATCAGGGACGCCGCCCGGATCGCCGAGCTGGAGATCCCGACCTATCACGCGGCCGTCCATCCCGCCGTGCTGGGCCGGCGGCACGTCCCGTGGGAATGGGGCGTCACGGTGGCCTGCGCGGGCGTCACGGTCCAGCCGGGCGACCTGGTGACGGGCGACGACGACGGCGTGGTCGTGCTCCCGCCGGGCCTGGCCGCGGAGATCATCGCCGATGCCCGCGAGCAGGAGCGGCAGGAGGAGTTCGTCGCCGCCCAGGTCGCGGCCGGCGCGGAGCTCGACGGCCTGTACCCGCTCGGCGACCGCTGGCGGGAGGCGTACCAGGCCTGGCTCGCGGAGCGTGAGTCATGAGGTTCCGCGCCGACCCGTCGTCGCTGCGCGGCTCCATGGCTCCCGTGGTCACCCCGTTCACCGAGGACGGGGAGCTGGACACCGAAGGCCTGCGCCGCCTGATCGGCTGGCAGCTGGACTCCGGCTCGCACGGCATCTCGCTCGGCGGCTCGACCGGCGAGCCGAGCGCGCAGACACCCGGGGAGCGGATCGCCGCGATGACCGAGGCGGCCCGGGTGATCGCGGACCGGGTGCCGTTCCTGCCCGGGACCGGATCGGCCCGACTGGACGAGACGCTCGAGCTCACCGCGGCCGCGGCCGGTCTTGGCGCGGACGCCGCGCTGGTGATCACGCCGTACTACGCGCGGCCGACGCAGGAGGGCCTGTTCCAGTGGTACGCGACCGTGGCGAGCGAGAACCCGGACCTGCCCATCGTCGTCTACAACGTCCCGTCCCGCACTGCCGTCGACATCGCGCCGGAGACCATCGCCCGGCTGCGGCGGCGGTACGACAACGTCATAGGGGTCAAGGAGACCACCAGGGACTTCGAGCACTTCTCCCGCGTGCTGCACGAGTGCGGCCGGGACATCATGATGTGGTCCGGCATCGAACTGCTGTGCCTGCCGCTGCTCGCCCTCGGCGGGGTGGGCTTCGTGAGCGCGGTGGCCAACCTGGCGCCCGCGGCCGTGGCGCAGATGTTCGACCTGTGGACGGCGGGTGAGCAGGAAAAGGCCCGCGAGCTGCACTTCGCGCTGCACCCGCTGGTGGACGTGATCTTCACCGAGACCAACCCGGCCCCGGCCAAGTGGGTGCTGCAGCAGGCGGGCCTGCTCCGCTCCGCGCACGTCCGGCCGCCGCTGGCCGGGGTCAGCGAGGCCGGGCAGCGCCGGATCGCCGACCTGCTCCATGTCGGGGCTCCCGCGCTGACGCCGCCACTGACGGATCTGGTAACACCGTGACAAGCGACCTGCCCGGACGCCTCGACCACTTCATCGGCGGCGCCTGGTCGCCGAGCGCGGACGGGGCCACCTTCGCCGTCGCCGACCCGGTGGGCAACCGGGTCTACGCGCAGGTAGCCGCCGGCGGCCCCGAGGACGTCGATCGCGCGGCGCGGGCCGCGCACTGCGCGTTCACCGACGGCCCGTGGCCCGCGCTGGCGGCCCGCCAGCGGGCGCGGGTGCTGAACCGGATCGCGGACGGCATCGAGCGGCGCGGCGCGCGCATCGCCGAGCTCGAGACCTTCGACACCGGCCTGCCGGTAACCCAGGCCCACGGTCAGGCCGAACGGGCGGCGGAGAACTTCCGCTTCTTCGCCGACATGATCGTGACCGCGCACGAGGACGCGTTCCGGACCGGCACGTCCCAGCTCGGCTACGTGATCCGCAAGCCGGCCGGCCCGGCCGGGCTGATCACGCCGTGGAACACCCCGTTCATGCTGGAAACCTGGAAGCTCGCGCCGAGCCTGGCCGCCGGGTGCCCGGTGATCCTCAAGCCCGCGGAATGGTCGCCGCTGTCGGCGAGCCTGCTGCCCGAGATCATGACCGAGGCGGGCGTCCCGGACGGCGTGTTCAACATGGTGCACGGGATCGGCGAGGTGGCCGGCGCGGCCCTGGTGACGCACCCGCTGGTGCCGCGGATCTCGTTCACCGGCGAGACCACCACCGGGCAGGCCATCATGGCCGCGGCCGCGCCCGGCCTCAAGGGGCTGTCGATGGAACTGGGCGGCAAGTCCCCCTGCGTCGTGTTCGCCGACGCCGACCTCGACGCGGCCGCGGACAGCGCCCTGTTCGGGGTGTTCTCGCTGAACGGCGAGCGGTGCACGGCCGGCTCAAGGATTCTGGCCGAACGGTCGGTCTATGACGCCCTGGTCAGCAGGCTCGCCGACCGGGCCGAACGCATCCGGGTCGGCCCGCCGTCCGACCCGGCCACCGAGGTGGGCGCGCTCATCCACCCGGACCACTACCAGCGTGTCCTGTCCTACGTCCAGTCCGGGCTTGACGAGGGGGCCAGGCTGGTGGCGGGCGGACGGCGCCCGCCGCACCTGCCGTCCGGCAACTACCTGGCGCCGACCGTGTTCGCCGACGTCCGGCCGGAGATGCGCATCTTCCGCGAGGAGATCTTCGGGCCGGTGGTGTGCGTCACCCCGTTCGAGGACGAGGCCGACGCGATCCGGCTGGCCAACGACACCCGCTACGGCCTGGCCGCCTACATCTGGACGCGGGATCTGCGCCGCGGTCACCGGGTCGCCGCCGCGGTGGACGCCGGGATGCTGTGGCTGAACTCGCACAACGTGCGCGACCTGCGCACCCCGTTCGGCGGGGTGAAGGCCAGCGGCCTGGGCCGCGAAGGCGGCCAGCACAGCCTGGACTTCTACACCGACACCCGCATCGTGCACGTCGCCCTCGAGGACGCCAGGGTTCCGCGGTTCGGCACGGAAGGAATGTGATCATGGCCGCTGGCGCACAGCTAAACGGCGGGGCCCCGCCGCCCGACATCGTCCGTTCGGTCTATGCCGAGCTCGTGGTCACCGACCTGGCCCGGGCCCGCTGGTTCTGGGTCGACGTATTGGGCTTCGTGGTCACCGAGTCCGGCCCCGGCGCGCTCTACCTGCGCGGCTACGACGAGCTGACCCATCACAACCTGATCCTGACCGAGGGCGCCGAACCCGCGGCCGGGCGGCTGGCCTTCCGCGTGCGCACACCCGCCGACCTGGACCTGGCGGTGGACTTCTACGCCAGCCTCGGCTGCCGGACGGCGCGCCTGCCGGCCGGGACCACACCCGGGATCGGCCCGGCCGTGCGGGCCGAGGACCCGCTCGGCTTCACCGTCGAGTATTTCCACGAGGCGGCGACCGCCGACCGGCTCCAGCAGCGCTACGACCTGCGCCGCGGGGCCGAGGTGGCGCGGATGGACCACTTCAACATCGTGGTCCCCGACGTGCAGGCCGCGTACGAGTACTACACCTCGCTGGGGTTCGGCCTGTCCGAGACGATCGAGGACGCCCAGACCCTGTACGCCGCCTGGATGTTCCGCAAGCAGACCGTGCACGACGTGGCCTTCACCGGCGGCGCCGGGCCCCGGCTGCACCATCTGGGCTTCTTCGCGCACGAGACCCACCAGGTGCTGCGCATCTGCGACATCCTCGGCTCGCTGCACGAGGAGGGACACATCGAGCGCGGCCCCGGGCGGCACGGGGTGTCCAACGCCTTCTACGTCTACCTGCGCGATCCGGACGGCCACCGGGTGGAGATCTACACCAGCGACTACTACACCGGCGATCCCGGCCACCCCGTGCTGCGCTGGGACGTCTCCGATCCGCGCCGCCGCAGTTTCTACGGTCACGCGGTGGTCCCGTCCTGGTACGCCGAGGCGTCCACGGTGCTCGATCTGGACGGGCAGCCGCGCCCGGTGAGCGACCAGCACCAGATCCTGGAGTATTCCGTTGGCGCGGACGGATTCCCGGTCCGTTAGGTACTCAGGCCGAGCAACTCGGCGAACCGGCCCACCATCATGTCCCGGCCCTTGAGCTCGGCCACCGTCTCGGCGGGCACCAGCTCCTCGCTGCCCGCCCGCTGCCCGGCGCCGCCGTCGGGCCCGATCGGCACGATGATGCTCGCCGCCGGCGGTTCGTAGCGCGCCAGCTCGCCCTCGCCGGTGATGAGCGCGCGGATGTTGCCGGCCACGACGGGCGCCTGGCGGCCGGCCGCGCCCGCCCCCTTGTTCTGGTCCGCGGCCGACACGTCGCCCAATGCGAAGACCTGGTCCTGCCCGGCCACGAGCAGTTCCGGCGTCACCTCGACGAAGCCGTCCGGCCGGCGCGCGGCGGCCAGGCCGCCCGCCAGGTAGTCGCTGGCCGGGGTGACGCCAAAGCAGCGGAACCAGATGTCGGCGGTCACCTCGGCGCCGGCCTGCGTGGTCACGGTGAACGTGCCGAGCTCGCCGGCCGCGGTCGGCGGCCCGGCTTCTAGCGGGCTGCCCAGGAGCAGTTCGGCGCCCAGGCCGGCGAGCTGGCGGCGCAGTTCCGCCTTCAGGTCCGGACGGTACCGCTCGCCCAGCACGTCGCCGGCCACGTCGACCAGCGTCACCCGCTTGCCCGGCCAGACCGCCTTGATCTCCCCGGCGAGCTCGATGCCGACCGGGCCCGCGCCGAGCAGCAGCACCCGGTCCGCCGCGGCGAGCGCCGCGTGCGTGCCGCGCACCTTGCCGTGCGCGTCGCCGGTGCCGGGCAGGTCGGGTTTGGCCGGGAACGGGTAGCCGGACCCGGTGGCCAGGACCAGGTAGTCCGGGAAGAGTTCGGCGCCCGAGGCGAGCACCACCCGGTCGGCGTCGGCCTTGACCGCCCGGTCCTGGATCACCCGGCCCGCGCCGAGCAGCCCGGTGTACGGCAGGTAGATGCGCTCCAGCCAGGACGGGTCGACCAGGGCGCGCAGCGCCGCGACGTTGTGCACGAAGTGGTCCTTGGGCTCCACCAGCACCACATCGGCCAGGTCGTCGAGCGGCCGGGCGACCTGGACACCCGCATAGCCGCCGCCGAGGACCACCACGACCGGCCGGGCCGGCGAACCGTGCGTCATCTGGGACTCCTGTCCACTATCCACTATCCGCTATCCGTGTCGCGTTGCGTCGAAGATAGTCTGCATCACAGAACATCTGTTTTGCAACTCTTCGGTCAGACAGCTGATCTGAGGTACGCTGGACCGCATGACCGCCGTCGAGAGCTGCACCCTCAGCAGCGATCTCGGCTGGGCCCTTGGCGTCCTGTCGCGGTTCTACGTGAAGGCGGCCGCCGCTACCTTCGCGGAGGTGCCGGGCGGAGCGCGCGGCTACCAGGTGCTCGCCGCGGCGGCCCGGGACGAGCACGGCAGCCAGCTCGCATTGGCCCAGCACCTGGGCGTGGACCGCACCGTGATGACCTACCTGCTGGACAGCCTGGCCGAGGCCGGCCTGGTCGAGCGCCGGCCCGACCCGTCCGACCGCCGGGCCCGGCGGATCGTGGCCACCACCCACGGCCGGGTCCTGCTGGACAAGCTCGGCGAGCGGCTCCGCGAGGCCGAGGACCAGGTGCTGGCCGGACTGGACGAGGCGGAGGACCGCCAGGCGTTCCGCACCCTGCTGCAGCGCCTCTCCCTGCACGCCGCGACCGCCCTGGACTCCACCTCCGCGGACCCCTGCACCACCCCGGCC
>DAIOWL010000350.1:0-7088 GCA_036758545.1 Streptosporangiaceae bacterium
CCCTCGGCGGGCATGGTCATCGGGATCGACTACGCGGTCGGGCCGCTCGGGGCGGGCATGGCCTCCCTGGCGGGCGTGCTGGCCAGCGCCGCCCTGGTCTACTCCTGGCGGTATTTCGACAGCGCCCGCGGCCGCCACCACGCCCTGATCCTGATTTTCCTGGCCGCCAGCGTCGACTTCTGCCTGACCGGGGACCTGTTCAACCTGTTCGTCGCGTTCGAACTGGTCGCCGTGACCGCCTTCGCGCTCACCGGCTACAACGCCGGGCATCCCGCGCCGCTGCAGGGAGCGATCAACTTCGCGGTCACCAACAGCCTCGGCGGCATGACCGTCCTGATGGGCGTGGGGTTCCTGTACGCGCGCACCGGCTCGCTGAACCTGGCCCAGATCGGCCAGGCCCTCGCCGGACGGCCTGCCGACGGGCTGGTCGTGGTGGCGTTCGCGTTGCTGACCGGCGGTTTCCTGGTCAAGGCCGCGGTCGTTCCCTTCCACTTCTGGCTCCCCGACGCCTACGGCTCGGCGCCGATCCCGGTGTGCGTGCTGTTCGCCGGGGTGATGAGCGAGCTCGGGCTGTTCGGCGTGATCCGGGTGTGGGACACGGTCTTCTCCGGCCTGGCCGGCGGCCCCGGGCCGCGGATGCGGGCGGTGCTGCTCGGGTTCGGGATCGTCACCGCGGTGGTCGGGGCGGTCATGGCCCTGGCCCAGGTCCACCTGAAGCGGATGCTGGCCTTTGTCACCATGAGCCACCTGGGCATCTACCTGATCGGGATCGGCCTGCTGACCCCGCTGGGCCTGGCCGGCGCGTCGCTGCTGGTGATCGGCGACGGCCTGGCCAAGTCCGCGTTGTTCCTCGGCGTCGGCGTCGTGCAGCATCAGCGGGCCAGCGTCATTGAGACCAAGCTGCGCGGCCGCGGCCGCGGGCTGGCGGTCACCGGCGTCACGATTGTTCTAGGGGCGCTGGTGCTGGCCGACCTGCCTCCCTTCGTGTCCTCGGCCGGGCACGCGCTGCTGGTGGAGGCGGCGGATCAGGCTGGCCTGCCCTGGATGGAAATCGTGATCGCGCTGTCCGTCATCATGTCCAGCGGAGCCGTGCTGCGAGCCGCGGGACGGATCTGGCTGGGCTGGGGAGGTACCGAGAGCTCGGGATCGGATACGGGTACCGCGGACGAGCCGGGAGAGGAGGCCGAGGGCCGGTCCGACACTGCTGACGGACAGGAGCAGTCAGGGCGGCTGAGGCGCGTGCCGCTGACCATGGTGCTGCCGCCGCTGGCGCTGCTCGCGATCGGGCTCGGGCTCGGGCTGTCGTCCGGCATAGAGGAACACGCCGCGGCGGCCGCGGCGGCCTTCTCGGACCGGGCCGCCTATGCGGCGGCGGTGCTCGGAACCCACGGCGGGGCGATGCCGACGGGCGGCCGGGTCGCCGCCCCGGCCTCCCCGGCGGTGTCCGCGGGCGGCGTGCTCACTGATCTAGGTCAGGTGCTGGGCGCGCTCGCCGTGGCGGGTATCGCCCTGAACCGACGGGCCGTGGGGCTCCGCCGGACGCTGGCCGCCGGCACCGGATGGCTGCGCCGTCTGCATAGCGGCCTGGTCGGTGATCAGGTCACCTGGCTGGCGGCTGGCCTGGCCCTGCTCGCCGCCCTCAGCGGGGCGGCGCTGCACTGACTCAGCGCGAGCGTGCGGAGGGTGCGAGCAGGCTCAGGGCGCGGGCGGACTCGACCGCCTCGGCCCGGCTGTGCACGCCGAGCTTGGCGTACAGGTTGCGCATGTGGGTCTTGACGGTGCTCGTCGAGACGGACAGCTCGCCGGCGATCTCCGGCGCCGACAGGTGAGTGGGCAGGTAGCGCAGCACCCGGATCTCGCTGCCACTGAGCGGCTCGAGCAGCGGCCCCGGCCGGGCCGGCGGCGCGGGCGTGTTGCCGGCCAGCAGGTCCAGGATCCGGGCGATCAGCGCGGCGTGCGCGAGTCCGGTTGTCGGAAACGTGCCGCCCGGCCGCGGTGGCTTCTGGGCTAGTCCTGGTTGTCCTGCCGGTCCTGGCGCTGACCGATGTGCCGTTCAGCAGCGTCGACGGCGCGGTCGATCTGCTCGTCGTGCTGATGATCGGTATCGCGCTCGGCCAGCTCCGTTACTTCGTCGATTCTCTTATCGGCCTGCTCCGGGTGCTCCTCGGCGTAGGCCTCCGCCTTCTTCTCCAGGTCGTCGAACTCGCTCACGCCATCCTCCTTGTGTCCCGCCGACAGGCCTTTACTGGCTCTCGTCGCCGGGCCAGACGCCGGTCACCTTGCGCGTGCCCTCGGCGGTGCCACGGTCGACCGCCGCCTTGACCAGGCCGAAGATCGCACCCTGCAGGGTGGCGGCGAGCAGGACCTCGCGCCAGCCCCGGTCGGCGTCGGTAGCCTTGGGCGCATCGTCCTCCTTGAAGGCGACCTTCCAGACCTGCTTGAAGATAGCCCCGGCGAGCACCCCGCCCAGCACGCTGACCAGCATGCCCATCGGCTTGTACAGCACTTTTGTCATGATTCCTCCATGGCCCGATCACTCGTAGCGGTCGAGCTTCCCTGGCTGACGCGCGCAAACCCCGGCGCCACGGTTAGGTACGCGGGTTACGAAGCCGCCCGCTGGTGCTTAGCAATCCAGTGGTCGCCTCGTTTCTCGAAATCCTGCTTCAGCGTCGTGTAGGCGATCCGGTGGGCCTGATCGCCCGCCCCGTGGGTCCGTACCGCCTCATCGAGCGCCCTGAGGAACGCCTCCTGTGCTTCCCGGCACGAGCGCTGCAGCGTTCCCGGTAGTTCGGTAATGGGATAACGGCGTGATTTCGGCATCGTGGCAGTTCCCTCAAGGTTCAGGCCCGCTGACTCATCGGCATCGGGGAACTATCCCGGCCCGTCGCGGGGGTACGCGTCTTGAGGCCACTGCTTGACCCGTGACATCGCTGTTACCCGCAAAGGACGCAAGCATGCCTCCTGCTTCAGGTTTCACGTCGTGGGAGACACGCGGACCAGGGCCCCGAAGAAAAGGCGGTCGGACCGCATGGGACGGGTAATCAGGGGCAGGCCTGCGGGCCGAAAGGAATGACATGCCGGAGGTCAGTGAGCAGGGGGACATGGACGAGGTCATGGCCCAGGCCGCTAGCACCATGGAGGTGCTGGCCCGCGCCCTGCATGTGCGGGACGCTCAGCTGCAGCCCACGCTGGACGCGATCGTCTCGGCGGCCGCCAGCGCGCTGAACGCCGGCCGGGACGCCGGCCTGATCCTGCTTGAGCGCGGGAAGCTGATCCCGCGGGCCGTGACCGGCGGTGCGCCCCTGTACCTCGACCTCCATCAGCAGCAGACGGGCGAGGGGCCCTGCATCGAGGCCGCGCGGCAGCAGAGCGTGATCCGTATCGATGACACCCGCTCTGACCCGCGCTGGCCGCTCTTCATGACGGAAGCACGCGAACGCGGCGTGCGCAGCCAGCTGTGCGTCCCGCTGTGGGCGGACGAGCGGGGCCTCGGCGCGCTCAGCCTGTACGCGGGCGACCCGTCCGCCTTCACCGGCCTCGACGAGCGCATCACGACGATGTTCGCCACCTTGGCCGCGCTCGCTCTCGCGGACGCGCTGCGGGCCGAGCAGATGCGCGCTGCGGTCCTCAACCGGGACGTCATCGGGCAGGCCAAGGGGATCTTGATGGAACGTCACCGGATCACCGCCGATGCTGCCTTTGCCTTGCTCGCGGAGGCCTCTCAGCGCAAGAACGTCAAGCTCGCCGACGTCGCCGCCCACCTCGTCGAAACCGGCGAGCTGAACCAGCTGAAACGGATATGACCGCCGTCGGTGAGCGGCAGCCGAACGTTTCCGCGCGCGCTGTCGAGGTAGAGACGGGTATGCACTCCGAACCGATGACCGGCGTCATCAGCGAAGCCAAGCGGGCTTCGGAAAGCCCGGTGGCGCAGTTCCTGGCCAGGGCGGGCCTGACGGCGCGCGGTGTCATCTACATACTGATCGGCTGGGTCGCCGTGCTCGTCGCGCTCGGCCAGAGCTCGCAGGAGGCGGATCAGCGGGGTGCCCTGGAGTTGCTCGCGGGTAAGCCCTACGGGCTGGTTTCGCTGTGGCTGCTCGGCATCGGCTTCGCCGCCTACGCCCTGTGGCGGCTGAGCGAAGCCGCGTTCGGCGTCACCGCCGAGCCGCCAGGGGCCGGCCCGCGGCTGAAGTCGCTGGGCCGGGCGGTGCTCTACGCGGGGTTTGCCTACCTGACGTTCGACGTGATCTCCGGCACCCGGCAGAGTCAGTCTCGCCAGCAGCAGGACATGACGGCCACGGCCATGGGGAACACCGCAGGGCGATGGCTGGTCGGCCTCGTCGGGCTGGCCGTCGTCATCGCCGGCCTGGTCGTGGTCAGCGAGGGCGTCCGCCGCAAGTTCATGAAGTACTTGCGGACGTGGGAAATGAGCCCGCGGACCCGCCGTGTCATCGAACTGCTCGGCATGATCGGCACCATCGCCCGCGGCCTGGTTTTCACCCTGGCCGGCGTGCTCGTCATCAGCGCCGCCGTCACGCATAAGGCGTCGCAGTCGGGCGGCATCGACAAGGCGATGCTGACGCTGCGAAATCAGCCGCTGGGTGAGTTCCTGGTGATACTGGCCGCGCTAGGCCTGGCGATCTTCGGTATCTACGGGCTGTGCGAAGCCCGCTGGCGGAAAGTATGAGCCGAACGGCCGGGAAACAACAGCCCGGCCCGCCGGACGTCGCCGTGGTGGCGCACTGTCGCAAGAGCTTCGGCGGCGGCCTGCCCGAGCTCCGGAAGGTCCTGGCCCGGGAGGGAGTGATCGACCCGCTGTGGCACGAGGTGAAGAAGAGCCGCCACGCACCCGAATACGCTCGTCGCGCAGCTGAGCAGGGCGTGGACATCCTGTTCGTCTGGGGTGGCGATGGCACCGTCCAGCGCTGCATCGACGCCGTGGCCGGAATGGACACGGCCGTGGCGATCCTGCCCGCCGGCACCGCGAACCTCCTGGCTACGAACCTGCAGATCCCGGACGACCTCACCGAGGCGGTGCGGATCGGGCTGCACGGCGACCGCCGCCGGCTGGACACCGGGTCGGTGAACGGCGAGCACTTCACGGTGATGGCCGGCGCGGGATTCGACGCCCGGATGATCTCCGAGGCCGACCGGAGCCTCAAGGACCATCTGGGCCGCGCGGCGTACCTGTACACCGGGATGAAGAACCTCAGCGCGCCCCGGATGAAGGCGACCGTGGAGGTAGACGGTCAGCGCTTCTTCAAGGGCCGGGTCTCGTGCGTGCTCGCCGGAAACGTCGGCACGATACTGGGCGGGATCAAGGCCTTCCCCGAGGCGCGGCCGGACGACGGGCTCCTCGAGCTCGGCGTGGTCACCGCGAAGAACCCGGTCGAATGGGCCCGGACCTTCGGCAAGCTCGCTCGCGGCCGGGCGAAGGAGTCGCCGTTCGCCGAGGTGACGCGCGGAACGAAGTTCACGATCCGGTTCGACCGGAAGGTCCCGTACGAGCTCGACGGCGGCGCGCGCCCGGCGCGTAAGGACATGCGGATCAAGTCTCGTCCGGGCTCCATCACGATCTGCGTCCCGGCCAGGGCCGCCGCCGTTTCCGCCGCGACGACCGGGAGGAGTAAACGTGAACCTTCGCACCGCGGGTAGTTCCACGGCCCGTTCGGCCGATACCCTCGACCGCCGGCGCCGCAGCCTCGCGCCGCTCGTCATCGTCACCGTGGCGGCGCTGGTCTTCGCCGTCCTCCTCATCCTGGTCCGCCTGCAATGGGCTCCGCTGGAATCGGCCGACCACGGAGCCGCGGCCGATATCAACAGCCTGATCGCGGGCAACGCCACGCTCGTGGCCGTGGTCAAGGCGATCACCTGGCTCGGCAGCAGCGGCGTGCTCTGGACCGTGATCGGGGCCGCGACGGTCATCCTCGCGCTCCGCAGGCAATGGCGGCTCGCCGCCTACCTGCTCGTCACCGGCGCAGGCGCGCTGATCCTGGATCCCATCCTCAAATCACTCGTCGGCCGGCTGCGGCCGGTGGTGGCGCATCCGATCGCCCACGGCACCGGGAACAGCTTCCCCAGCGGGCACTCACTCGGCTCGATCGTCTGTTACGGAGCGATACTTCTCGTCTTCCTGCCCGTCGCCCGCGGCCGGTGGCGTCCTGCGTTCATCACCGTGATCGTCGCGCTTATCGCCCTGATCGGCATCAGCCGGATCTTGCTCGGCGTGCACTACCTCTCCGACGTCGTGGGCGCCTGGGCGGTCGGCATTACCTGGCTCGGCGTCACGGCCTTCGCGTTCGAACTGGCCCGCAGCGCGGTCGGCCTGCCGGTGACAGAACCGGTGAGCGAGGGACTGGAGCCCGAGGCCCGGGCCGATCTCAAGCCGGCTCAGCCCGAACCCTCCGCCGCTTCCCCCGTCCGCCAGTACGGCCGCACCGCCGCCGCGATCGTCGTGGCCTGGGTACTGATTGTCGGCGTCATCGTCGGTCTCGGCGAACTGATCACCAAGGACGGCAACGGCAACGTGCTCGGTGACCGGACGATCCCGCACTGGTTCGCCGCCCACCGCACACCAGGCTGGACGCAGTGGAGCCTGATCTTCACCACGCTCGGGGCAACCCAGGCGATCCTCATCGTCGCGCTCGCCACCTGTGTCGTCTTCCTGGCCGTCACCCGGCGCTGGCGGCCGGTCGTCTTCATCGCCGCCCTCATGTTCGGGGAACTTGCCACGTTCCTCGTCGCCGCCGCCGTGGTCCACCGGCCCAGGCCGGACGTCACCCAGCTCGACCACCACCTGCCCACCTCGGCGTACCCGTCCGGGCACGAGGCCGCCACGTGCTGCCTCTACATCGCCATCGCGATCCTGGTCATCGGTCACGCCCGCGGCTGGTGGCGGTGGCTGTTCCTCATCCCCGCGATCGCCATGCCCGTTCTGGTCGCCCTCTCCCGCCTGTACCGGGGCGAGCACCACCCGACCGACCTGCTCGCCAGCCTGCTGTTTGCCGCGCTCTGGCTGACCGCCGCGACGGTGCTGATCAAGCCGAACTCTGCGAAGAAGGAGTGAGATGGCGCGCGCGATCTGGTCCGGG
>DAIOWL010000351.1:0-7077 GCA_036758545.1 Streptosporangiaceae bacterium
GAACGGCAGCCACAGCGAGGCGATCGGGGCGCCGCGCAGCATGATCCCCTGCGAGATCATGGTGAAGTAGGTGAGCGGCAGCAGGTAGCCGATCCAGCGGACCCCGGCGGCCATCGCGTCCAGCGGGAAGATCATCCCGGAGAGCAGGATCTGCGGGAGAAGGAAGAAGAACGCGGTCTGGATCGCCTGGCCGGCGGTCTGCGAGATCGTCGAGATGAACACGCCGAGGCCGAGCACGACGAACAGGAAAAGCGCGGCACCCAGGGCGAACGCGAACGGGTTGCCGTTGAACGGGACCGAGAACAGCAAGATCCCCAGCACGGTCACGATGATCATGTCCAGCGCCGCGACCAGGAAATACGGCGCGATCTTGCCCAGGATCACCCGGCTCGGCCTGATCGGCATCACGGCGAGCTGCTCGAGCGTGCCCGCCTCCCGCTCCCGCACCATGCCGATGCTGGTGACGATCGTGCCGATGAAGGTCAGGATGAGGCCGATGATGGCCGGCACCATCACCCACGAGGTCTTCAGATCCGGGTTGTAGAGCACCTGCGTCTTGACCTGGTTGCCGACCTTGTTGAGCGCGGCCACGGCCGACTGCGCGGCGAACAGGTTGGACCCGTCCACCAGGGCGAGCACCGGAGTCTGGCCGGTGACGAAGGCCACGTCCACCTTGTTGTCCCGCAGCAGCGTCTCCGCGTCGGCCTGGGTGTCCGCCGGCTCGGTCACGGTGACGTGGAAGAACGACGGCAGCATCGTGACTACCTGCGAGGCCTGCGGGCCCACCACGGCCGTGGAGAGGCTGGAGACGTAGAAGTTCGCCGCGTAACCGAAGATCACCAGCAGCAGCAGCGGCAGCGCGACCAGCATGCCCAGGGTGCGCCGGTCGCGGAGGAGTTCCCGGAACTCCTTGACGATCATGGCCTTCATGCCCAGCACGATAGGAACGCCCCGGAGAAAAGTCAACAGCTGATGAAATTTGGCTAGCGGGCCTGGATCTGATGGATTGGTGGCATGACGGACTCGATACGGCACACCGGGCGGTGGACGCTGGAGGAACGGTTCGCGTCCCCGTGGCACTACCTGCCGGTGGAGGTTCCGCCGGGAACCGGCGCGCTGCGGGTGGAACTCGACTACGACCGCGTCGACGGCGCAGTACTCGACCTGGGCTGTTTCGGACCGGGCGGGTTCCGCGGCTGGTCGGGCGGAGCCCGCGAGTCGTTCGTCATCGCCCGCGACGCGGCCACACCCGGCTACCTGCCCGGGGAGCTGGAGGCCGGTACCTGGCAGGTGGTGATCGGGGTGCACCGCGTACCGCCGGCCGGCGTGGGCTACCGGCTGACCGCGCAGACCGCGAGGGCGGCCGCGTCCCTGCGTCCGGCGCTCGAGACCCTGGCCCCGCTCGCGCCGCCGGCCCCGGCGGACCGGCCGCCGCGCCGGGTCCTGCCGGCCCGGCCGGGTCGCCGCTGGCTGGCCGGCGACCTGCACTCGCACACCGTGCACTCGGACGGCAAGCTGACCGTCCCCGAGCTGGCCGTGCTCGCGGCAACGCGCGGGCTCGACTTTCTCGCCGTCACCGACCACAACACGATCAGCCACCACGCCGAGCTGGCCGCCGCGTCCCGGCGGTACGGGATCATCCTGCTGCCCGGCCAGGAGGTGACGACCGACGGCGGGCACGCGGGCGCACTGGGCGACGTCGGCTGGATCGACTTCCGCCAGGAGCCGGACGCCTGGCTGGACGCGACCGAGGCGGCGGGCGGGCTGCTGTCGGTCAACCACCCGTTCGCCGGGCCGGTGAGCTGGACCCGGCCGATGCGCCGCCGCCCGCCGCTGATCGAGGCCTGGCACTGGAGCTGGCTCGACCTGCGCTGGACCACCCCGCTGTCCTGGTGGCTGGCCTGGGACCCGGCGGCGATCCCGGTCGGCGGCAGCGACTGGCACCAGCCGGGCTCGGACGCCCCGCCGGGGCGCCCGACCACGTGGGTCGAGTGCGAGGGGGACCAGCCGGGCGACGTGCTCGACGGCCTGCGGGCGGGCCGGGTGGCCATTTCGGCCGAACGGGACGGGCCGGTGCTGTTCCGCCGGGACGATGCCCTCGTCGCGGTCGACGCCGACGGCCTGACGCTGGCCGGACCGCAGGGGCCGTGCGCCCGGGTCCGCGGCGACCGCGCCACCCTGCCGGGATCGCCCGGCCCGCACCGCCTGCTCGACCCCGCCGGAGCGGCGCTGGCGCTGTGCGGGTAACGGTCAGGGAATGAGGTCCAGCCGCCGCGCCCGGCTGACCGCCTCCGTGCGGTTGGCCGCGCCGAGTTTGCTCAGCACATGGCTGACGTGTTTCTTCACGGTGTCCAGGGTTATGACGAGCTGGCTGGCGATGGCCTGGTTCGACCGGCCCGCCGCCAGCATCCCCAGCACCTCCAGCTCGCGGCAGGTCAGCGGCTCGACGATGCCAGGGACGGCCGCGGTCTCGCCTCCTGGCCTGGGGCCTGGCGCGGGGTTCGCCGCGGTGAACGCGCGCTGGAGCCGGGCCAGGCAGGCGAGCGGGATCTCGGCTGCATGACCGGCCCGCTGGGCTGCGATCAGCTGGCCCAGCAGCGCGGCCATCGGCGCTCCCTCGTCGGCGAAGACCCGGACATAGCCCGGCGGGCAGGCCAGGGTGAGTGCTCCGGCCAGACCGTTCACCGCGTCCGTATCCTCGCCCACGGCGGCGAGCGCCAGCGCCCGCAGTGCCCCGGCCTCGATGACACCGCCGGTCCGGTCCTGGGTCAGCGCGGCCGCGTACAGCCGGTCCAGCAGCGCCAGCGCCTGACCGGGCCGGCCCTGGGCGAGCAGCACGCGCGCCAGTACCAGGTGCTCGGGCTCCGCTGGGTAACGCGGCTCGTCGCCGGCGCCGAGGCCGTTCTCCTTCGCCCAGCGGGCGGCTCCGTCCACGTCGCCCTGAGCTAGCAGCAGCCGGGCCCGTTGGGCCGGGACGGGGTTGAGCAGTCCGGCGGGATCCGGCGCGGCCTGCACGGCCTCGTCCATCGCGGCCAGGGCTCCGGCCGGATCGGCGCTGGCCTGCCGGATCCAGGCCAGCGTGGCCAGGCCGGATGCCAGCGGCGGGGTGTAGACGAACTGCCGGCATAGCGGGATGCCCTCGGTGACGTGCCGGAGGGCGAGATCGAGGTCGTTCCGCTGGTAGGCCACCCCGCCCAGGGCCACATAGGCGAGCCCCGCGGTGGGCCGCGCGGGCCTGCCGGGCGTCCCGGAGACCTGCAGGGCCTGCTGGCAGGTCCGGACGGCCGCATCCAGACGGCCCTGGCCGCACTGGACCTGGGCGAGCGAATATCCGCCCCAGGCGGCGTGGGTGGGCAGGCCGGCCGCCTGCCATCCGGCGACGCCGGACGCGAAGGCATCCTCGGCCTTCGCCAGCCGTCCGCGTAGCCACTCAGACACGGCCAGGAATCCCTGGACGGTGGAGGTCAGCATCGACTCTCCCGCACGGCTCTCGGCCAGCGCTCGCGAGGCGAACGCGGCCGTGCCCTCGGCGTCACCGCGAAGCTGAGCCAGGTAGGCACGCTGGAGCGCGATGTGCGCCGGCACATTCACCAGCAGGCTCGCACCCGGGCCGGCGGTAGCCTCGAACGGCTCGCCAGATGCGCTCGCGGACACGCGCTCGGCCGCGCCGATCAGCTGCTCCATGTCCGCGAGATGGCCGCTGGTGCCCCTCAGCTGCGCTTGTGCGAGCAGCAGCCTCGGGCGGGACCGCACCAGGTCAGAGGGCAGCGCCGACAGCCACCGCTGGATCGTCTCCCCCTCGCCGCGCAGGTTGTAGACGGTGTCGAAGTCCTGCTCGATCAGCCGGGCGGCCCAGAGCATCTCCCCGGCGGCCACCGCGTGCCGTATCGCGTCATCGGCCAGCCCGTGCTCCCGGAACCAGCCCGCCGCCTTGCGGTGCAGCGCGGCCGCCCGTCCGGGCTGATCCTGCAGCCGGGCCCGGAGCAGGTCGGCGAACAGCTGGTGATAACGCCACCAGCCCCGCACCTCATCGAGCGGCATCAGGAACAGGCCCGCCCGCTCCACCTGCTCCAGCAGCGCCTGGCTGCCGTCCCGGCCGGTGACCGTATCGCAGAGCGGGCCGCTGAGGCGATCAAGCACCGCGGTCTCCAGCAGGAAGTCGCGCATCTGCTCGCTCTGCCGCTCGAGCACCTCCTCGGCCAGGTAGTCCAGCACGTAGCGGTGGCTGCCGGTGAACGCCGCGACGAACTCCGCGACATCCGCCTGGCCGCGCAGCGACAGGGCGGCCAGCTGCAACCCCGCCGCCCACCCTTCGGTGCGTGTCACCAGCGCCGTCACCGCCGCATCGGGCAGCTCGGCACCGGATGTTTCACGCAGCACATCCGCTGCCTCGCCGACCGTGAACCGCAGCTCGGCGTCACGCAACTCGGTGAGCTGCCCGCGGGCCCGCAGCCGCGCCAGGGCCAGCGGCGGGTCGGCGCGGCTGGCCAGCACGGGACGCAGCCCCGGCGGCAGGTGCTCGAGCAGGAACCCCAGCGACGCGTGCACCGGCTCGGAGCCGACCAGGTGATAGTCGTCGAGCACCAGCGGCACCTCGTCCGCCCCGGGTCGGGCGGCCAGCTCGTTGATCAGGGCCGTGACCAGCCCCTCGAACGACGACGGCGGCGGAGGGCCGAGCAGCGGGCCCACCCGCTCGCCCAGGCCAGGGCAGGCTCTGTCCAGCGCGGCCACCGCATGACGCCAGAACCTGGCCGGGTCGTTGTCGCCGGCGTCCAGCGAGAGCCAGGCCACGGGGCGCTCGCAGCGCCGGGCCCAGCCTGCTAGCAGGGCCGTCTTGCCGTACCCGGCCGGCGCGCAGACGAGCACCAGGCCCCGGCCCAGGGCTTCGTCGAGTCGTTCGGTCAGCCGAGGCCGTGGCACGAAACCCTGACGCGCACCGGGCGCGTAAAGTTTGGTAGACAGCAGGACATCGCGCCGGGTCGCGGCAAGCGAAGCCGCCGCCGGCTGCTCAGTCACCGCTGTCCTTCACCGCCTTCCAAGGTTATATCGTACGTCGATATTTATCGCGGCCTAGTTTCTTACTTAATGATCGGCGCGGGCACTGTGCCAGGCGGCACTTTCGACAAAGTGGGTGTCGAACCGGTCTTGCAGCCCCAGCAGGACCTCCCGTGGCTCGCTGCCCGCGCGCATGCGGACGACGTGGCGAAAGTAGTCGAACCGCTCGATGCCGGGGGTGATGACGATCAGCGCCTCGGCGGCCGAGCCTCGATGCGCGCCGAACGCGTGGGCCAGGCCCGGAGGCACGACGAGCAGGTCGCCAGCGGCGGCGGTGATGACGTCGTCCCCGGCCAGGACGTCGAGTTCACCGCTGAGGACGAAGAACAGCTCAGAGGCCTTATCGTGCCGGTGCGGCACGGCGCCATCGGCTCCGCGGGCGAGCGCGACCCGGTGGCTGCTGAGTGCCCCGTGAGTCGTGCTGCTGTCCGCCAGCAGCACGTGCCCGATGGAGTCGAGGCGTTCGGCCTCGCCGGCGCGGACCAGGACCGGCTGGCCCGGGCCGGGCTGTGCGGTAGTGGTACTAGTAGTCATGCCAGGACGATAGGAGAAACCCCAGGTGACGAGCGTCACCCGAAAGTGGACATGTCGGGTGGAGTCTCAGCAGGGGCCGGCCGCACCAAGGTGCCGGCGCGCCTCGAGAATGCGCTGGCGGGCTACTTCGTAGAGGATGGCGGCGGTGGCGCTGGCGGCGTTCAGCGAGCTGGCGGCGCCGGTGATGGGGATCTTGACGGTCAGGTCGCACAGGTCACGCCAGGCGCTGGTCAGGCCGGTGGTTTCGTTGCCGGTCAGGAGCAGGACGGGCCGGGTGAGGTCGGCGTCGAAGACGTCGACATCGCCGTGCTCGTCGGTGCCTGCCAGCACGATCGGGCAGCCCCGGGCGCGCTGGGCGCTCACCCAGGCGGCCACCTCACGGTGCGAGGGAGCGCGGACCACCGGCCGGGCGAACAGCGAGCCGGTGCTAGCCCGGACCGCCCGGGGGTCGTAGACGTCGGCCGCGTGGCCGGCCACGATGATCCCGTCCGCGCCGAAGGCGTCCGCCGAGCGGATGATGCTGCCGATGTTGCCCGGGCTGGCCGGGCGGTCCAGCAGCACGCCGAGGAAACCCGGGCCGGCCGTGATCCGGTCCAGGTCGTCGGCTGGCATCTCGACCACGGCGATCAGCTCCGGCGGGCCCTCATCCTTCTCGCCGAGTTCGGCCAGCAAGTCGGGCGACATGGCGACGTGGAGGGCGGGCACGTCGGCCAGCATGGCCCGCGCCCAGGCTGACAGCTGGCGGTCGGCGTCGTAGATCAGCGCGCGGAACGGCCAGCCGAACTCCGCCGCCAGCGTGATCGGCCGGACGCCATGGACCAGGAACTCGCGGTTCCGCTGGCGCTTGCCACGGTTGCCGAGCAGCGCCTGGAACTGCTGAAACCGGGCGTTCCGTGACGAGACCCGGATCACCCTTCGTCAGTCCTGGGCAGCGAGCAGGTCGAGGCGGGCGCGCAGCAGGGCGCGGTGCGCCACCACGTCGTCGACCTGATCGGGCTGCTCGGGACACTCGCCCGCGCTGATCGCGCGCTCCAGCCGGAGCCTGGCGGTAGGGGCGTCGATCACCTCGAATACCACCAGCGGGTCACGGGCCGCTTCCCGCTCGGTGTCGGCGCGCAGCCCGGCACCCTTGGTGACCCAGGTGTCCCTGATCTTGCCGCCGCGGCCGTGGTCGATCAGCACGCTGACGGCATGCTGCCGGGCGGCGTAGGAGAAGGTCATGGTCAGCGACTCCTGGCGGCCGCCGACGTCGGCGTAGTGCCAGCAGTCGCCGACGCGCGGAGCGCCGATCGGGCCGGCCCACGGCGGGTCGGTCACGTCGCGGGCGTGCAGCCGCTCGGCCGCCTGCCCGGCGGCCGCGCGCAGGACGGGCGAGCCGACCGCGGCGAAGACGCGCAGGAGGGCGAGGGCCTCCGGGGTGGACGCCTCCTCGGCCGCGGGCACCAGCGTCCCGGTGAGCGTATTCATCAGCGAGTCCTGCCCGGCGGC
>DAIOWL010000352.1:0-7070 GCA_036758545.1 Streptosporangiaceae bacterium
GACGTACTGGGGCTTGCTGCATGAAGTGATGGAACGGGCCGGCGGGCCGCGCGGGACCGTGGAGCGCCTGCCGCGATCGGCCCGCGAGGCGGGCCTGGAGATCGCCGAGGCGGACGGCTTCTTCGCGACTCAGGACCCGGAGATCGGTTTCGAGATCCACGCGGGCAGTCTCGCGGCGGCGCGAGAGCGCGCCATCGAGGCGGGCATCGCCGCCGAGATGATCGACGACGTGGTCGCCATCCTGCGGGCCGCGAAAGCGGGCGGATATGAGTGGGTGACCTCGCCGTTCCTTCTTGACCTGGTGCTGCGCAAGCCCCAGGGGATGTGACGCACTAACCCGGCTCGAGCAGCACCTTCACCGCCCCGGTCCGCGCGGCATCCTTCAGCGCCAGCACCGCCTCGTCCCACCGTTCCAGCGGGAACCGGTGCGTGATCACCGGCGTCAGGTCAAAGCCCGCGGACACGAAGTCGAAGTAGTGCAGCATCGCATGCTGAGAAACCCCGCGCACCGATTCGACGCCGAACCCATTGGACCCCACCACCCGCAGCTCCTTGAAGTACAGCGGCGTCCACTCGAACCGCTTCGGCGGCTCCACCCCCGACACCACCAAAGACCCCCCGGTCATCAGCAGTCGCAGCGACGTCTCCACCGTCTCCACCGAACCGATCGTGTCGTACACCACACCGGGTCCGTCCTGCAGCCACGCGCGCCCGCTCCACGGCACCAGGGGAGAGGCCCCTACCCGCCGGGCCACCTCAGCCACGAGCACGTTCGGCACCGATGACAGCGCCGCGTGTGCGCCGAGCCGCACGGCCAGCCGAGCCCGCGCCCCCGGCCGCGTCGCGGCCCAGACCTCCACCCCCGGGTACAGGAACCGCACCAGCGCGATCACCGCGTACGCCAGCGTCCCCGACCCGTAGACCAGCACGGGCTGACCGGGCACGGGCGGCGCCAGCAGCACCGACCGCAGCGACACGCTGAACGGATCAGCCAGCACGGCGGCCTCGTCCGGCACGCCGGACGGAATCGTGAACAGCTGCGACTCGTGCGCCGCGAACCGTTCGGCGTGCGCGCCGGCCGCCGCCGCGCAGTTGCCCAGGTGGATCGAGACCGGCAGGTCGCCCGACCGGAAGTTGCGGCACCACGGGTACCGCCCGTCCGCGCACGCGGAGCACACCGGCGAGATGCCCCGCGGCACGCACGACAGCCACGGGTTCAGCACCACCCGCTCGTCCGTATCGAGCCGCCGCCCGACCACCTCGTGCCCCAGCACGTGCGGGAACGACACCAGCGCGGTGAGCGGGTTGGCCCGGGACCCGTTCAGCAGGATCTGCTTCACGTCGGAGCCGCACAGCCCGGAGAAGGTGGTCCGCACCCGCACCCAGTCCGCGGCGGGCAGCGGCAGCTCGGGCACGTCCTCGATGCGCACCGGCGCGAACCGGGACACGAACGCCCGCCGGTCCACCCGGCCGCCGATGGCCGAAGCCGCCTCCCGGGCCAGGCTGTGCCGGAACACGAGCGCTCTCACCGAAGGCCGCCCGACCTACAGGAAGTTGTTGGGCCAGATCATCGTCCGCCACATGTGCGCCACCGGCGACCCGTCGAAACCCAATCCCTCGGTGGGCTGGCGGAAATGACGCCCCACGATGTCGGCGAACTCGTCGAACCCCACGGTCACGCTCGGGTCGAACGAGTAGATGTCGTTGATCGTCACCAGCCGCGACGTCATGTACCACCGGTGCTGCCGCGCCGCCGCAGCCTCCCGCTGGATGTAGGCAGGCGGGCGGTAGTCCGGGCCGAAGTAGTCGATGTACGCCTCGGGATAGCTGTACCCCGCCGCCTCGTCGGGGAAGTAACGCAGCGCCTCGTGCTTCTCGATGGCCCAGGCGACCTCCTCGTCCACGTACGGCGCGACCAGCTGCGCGCCCCAGTAGCCGTGGTTGGCCGAGACCAGCCCGGCGATCGCGATGTCGTGCAGCAGGCACGCCATGATCACCTTCTCGTCGAGCCCGTTCTCCCGGGCCACCCGCGCGCTCTGCAGCAGGTGGGTACGCGGGATCGGGTCGAACCTGAGCAGGTAGAAGTCCCGCAGCGTCGGCCGTTCCGGCATCGTGGGCAGCTCGGGATTGTCGCCCATCATGAACAGCGTGTCGGGGTGCTTCGCCTCGGCCAGCAGCGGGCCCTGGCGGCCGCGGGCGGGCGTGCCGAGGACCGCCACGGCCGGCGGCATGATGATGCGCCGCCGCCGGTCGACCGCGTCGTCCAGCGGCTCGCGGATCCAGTTGTCCAGGCCCGCCTCCCGCAGCGAGGCCGGCAGTTCGTGCGGAAGCACCCGGGTCGATGGTTGCTCAGCCATAAGGCGACTCTAAGCCAGCGCGTTAGGCTGGGAATGACCGCGTACGAGGAGGAGTACATGCCGCTCAAGATCATGCCGCACGGCCGCCTGCAGGAGTGGGTCGCCGAGGAGAAGGGTTTCTTCACCGCGGAGGGCCTGGACTACACCTTCCTGCTGAACAGCGGGGACTACGGCATCCACTCCGTCCAGCGGGACGACTCGGGTGAGGTCAGGACCGGTGCGTTCGAGACGTTCGGGGCCGGGCGCGACGGCGCCGACGTGAGCTGCGCCTGCCACTGGGCCACCAACGCCGCGGCGGGGGAGCGGTCCGGCCAGCTCGTGACGACGGCCTACTCGGTGGCGCCGTGCGCGATCGTGGTACCGCCCGAGTCGCCCGTCCGCCGCCCCGAGGACCTGGCCGGGGTGCCGATCGGTGTCGGCTACCACTCCGGCAGCCACTTCGCCACGGTGCAGGCGCTGGACGGCGTGCTCGGCCCGGACGAGGAGAAGCTCACGTTCCAGGGCCCGCCGAACGAGCGGCTCGACGCGCTGCTGCAGCGCGACGTCCAGGCCGCCACCGTGTGGGGGGTGCCGCTCTACGTGGCCGAGGCCTTCGGGTTCCGCAAGGTCGTGGACGCCACGTTCATGATCGGGTTCCTGGTCACCGGGTCCGAGGCCAGCAAGGACGACATCGACAAGTACCTGGCCGCGCTGCGCCGCGCGCAGATGGAGATCGACCTGCGCCCCGAGCTCTACAAGCACTACCACCTGCGGTCGGTGCCGGAGAAGTACCGGGACCAGGTGGACGTGCGGGCGTTCGGGACCGGCGAGCGCATCGTGTTCCTGGAGTACACCAGGGAGAACTTCGAGGCGACCCGGCAATGGACGCAGGCACACGACCTGTTCAGCGGCCCGCCGTCGGCCGGCTACGACCAGGCCGCATTGGTTTGATACCGAACGGGCCGGGTGAACCGCTTACTTGACGCTGATCCGCGTCCCGTGCTCGGCGCCCTCGCAGATCTCGCGCATCACGCCCGCGGCGGCCACGTCGAACACGTGCATGGTCAGGGACTGCTCGTTGGCCAGCACGAACGCGCTGGTGTCCATGATGCGCACGCCCGCCGCCAATGCCTCGTCGTAGGTCAGCCGGGTGAACCGGACCGCGTCCGGATTCACGTTCGGGTCGCTGTCGTAGACGGCGTCCACCCCGCGCTTGGCCACCAGCAGGGCGTCGGCGTCCAGCTCCAGCGACCGCTGCACCGCCGGGTAGTCGGTGGTGACGTAGGGCTGGCCGATGCCGCCGGCCAGCAGCACGATCATGCCGCGCTCCAGGTGATGCATGGCGCGCAGCCTGATGAAGGGCTCGGCCACGCTGTGGATCGGCACCGCGGTCATCACCCGCACGTCGGTGTCCGTCCTGGCCGTGAGCGCGCCCCGGAGCATCAGCGCGTTCATGATCGTGCCGAGCATGCCGATGTTGTCCGCCTCGGCCCGGCTGATGCCCCAGCCCTCGGCCATCCGGCCGCGGAAGTAGTTGCCTCCGCCGACGACCACCGCCACCTGCACGCCGAGATCGTGCACGGAGAGAACTTCCTCGGCTACCCGGGACAGGCTGGCCGGGTCGACCCCAGAGCTTCCTGATCCGGCGAGTGCCTCGCCACTGAGCTTGACGACGACCCTGCGATAGCGTGGCACAGTGCGCTCCATCCGGCAGGAAACCCCCAATCCTGGCTGCCCGGAGTGGCAACCCCGCCCACGGTACCGTATGCCGGTACCTGGCCCCGTAGGCTTTTATCTACATCATGTGTAGACAATCGACGATCTGAGCACCATAACGCCGCTGCACTGGTTCGCTCCAGGCCGGTCTGGGTGGTTAACTCCATTGTTCCAGGGCTGGCCCGGGGAGGTGGCAAGGTCATGGCGCGCCGCACCCGGCTCGCGGCCGTGCTGACGCTCGCCATAATCAACGTGTTCACGCTCGCGGCGGGTATCACCGTGGCCCGGATGCTCCCGCCCCGGCTCGCCGCCCTTAAGGTCCCCACGGTCGCGGCGAAACCGGTCAGCAAGGCCGGGCCCGTGCTCGCCCCGGCTAGCCGGAACGGGACGCTGCCGACCGCGAACGGCCTGCGGTCGGCCCTGGCCGGCCCGCTGGCCGCGACCGCCCTCGGACCTCAGGTGTCGGCGGTGGTCGCCGACCCCGCCTCCGGCAAGATCCTCTGGTCGCAGGACCCGGACCAGCTCGCGACGCCCGCCTCGACCACCAAGCTGGTCACCTCCGCCGCCGCATTGGCCGCGCTCGGCCCGGACGCCACGTTCACCACCAGGGTGGTGCGCGGCGCCACGAGCAGCAGCGTCATCCTGGTCGGCGGCGGCGACCCCACCCTGGCGGTGCACCCGTTCCCGCCCGGCCAGTACCCCCGCCCGGCCACCCTGGCCGCCCTGGCCGCAGCAGCCGCACAGACTCTCAAGGCGCACGGCCAGAGCACCGTCAGCCTCGGCTACGACGACTCCCGTTACACCGGTCCCGGCCTCGCCCCCGGCTGGCCCGCCGCCTACGTCAGCACCGGCAACGTCACCCCGATCTCCGCGCTCGAGGTGGACCAGGGCCGGCTCACCACCGCGGGCGAACCCGAGGACAGTGACGACCCCTACAACCTGCGCGCCCGGACCACCGACCCGGCCGGCATGGCCGCGGCAGCATTCGCCGCCCTGCTGACCGCCGACGGAATCCACGTCACCGGAGCCCCGGCCGAACAGCAAGCCAAGCGCAACGCCACGACCCTGGCCAGCACCCGCTCCCCGCCGCTGTCCGCGATCGTGCAGCAGATGCTCCAGGAGAGCAACAACGTGATCGCGGAGAACCTGGCCCGCCAGGTCGCTATCTCCAGCGGCCAGCCCGCCTCGTACAGCGGCGCGGCCGCCGCGGTGACGGACGAACTGAAGCACCTCGGCGTCAGCCCCAGCGGCCTGCACCTGGTCGACGGCAGCGGCCTGTCCCCGCAGGACAAGATCGCGCCCGCTGCCCTGGTCAAGACGCTCCAGCTGGCCATCAGCACCCCGAGAATCCGTCCCCTCCTGGCGGGCCTGCCGGTGGCGGGCTTCTCCGGCACGCTGTCGGCCGGGCAGAGCGTATTCGCCGGCATCGGCGGCCCGGCGCTGGGCGCGGTCCGGGCCAAGACCGGCAACCTGGACACGGTGACCACCCTGGCCGGGCTGGCCACCGACAAGACCGGGAAGACACTGATCTTCGCCTTCATGGCCGACAAGATCCCGGCCGCGGCAATGCTCAGTACGGCCGCGAAGGCCATCAACGAGGCGGCCGCCGCGCTGGCCAACTGCGGCTGCCGGTTACGGGCGCTGGCAGCAGCACGTACCGTTGGACTGTGAGCAGCACGCAGATGATCGACTGGGACATCGCAATCTCCACCGGAACCCGGTGGGCCAGGCCCGGGCCGCAGGTGAGCCTGGCCGAGGCGAGGCGGACGGTCTCAGAGCTACGTGACCTGGCCGGCGCCGTTCAGCAGCCGGTATACGAGGTCACCGGAATGTCGGCCAGCAGCGACGGATCCCTGGGCCGGGTCGCGGTGGTGGACCGGCCGGGGTGGATCCGGGCCAACGTGGACGGGTTCCGCGTCGTGCTCGAGCCCCTCGTGGAACAGCTCAAGGAGCGCGCGCCCGGCGGCGCGGCGACCGGAAGGGCCGGGGGAGTGGTGACGGCGGTGGGATCCCGGGTCACCGGTATTCAGGCCGGCCTGATCCTGGCCTACCTGTCCTCGCGGGTGCTCGGCCAGTACGAGCTGTTCCTGCCGCCGGAGACCTCCCCGGTCGACGGCGAGCAGCCGGGCCGGCTCACCCTGGTGGCGCCGAACATCGTCATGGTCGAACGCGAGCTCGGCGTCGACACGCACGACTTCCGCCGCTGGGTGTGCCTGCACGAGGAGACCCACCGGCTGCAGTTCACCGCGGTGCCCTGGCTGCGCGACTACGTGCAGAGCCAGATGACCGAGTTCCTGCTCGCCTCCGAGCTCGACCCGGCGGCGATCCTGCAGCGGATCAGGTCGGCGGCCGACGCGATGGCGGGCGCGGTACGCGGCGGCGACGGCGGCAGCCTGATCGACGCGGTGGCCACCCCGAAGCAGAAGGAGATCATGGACCGGCTGACGTCGGTCATGACGCTGGTCGAGGGGCACGGCGACTACGTGATGGACGCGGTCGGGCCGCAGGTGGTGCCGTCGGTCGAGCAGATCAGGGAGCGGTTCAACTCACGGCGCGGGTCCAGCGGCCGGGTCGAGCAGACCATCCGCCGCATCCTCGGCATCGACCTCAAGATGAAGCAGTACGCGGAGGGTTCCCGCTTCGTCAAGGCGGTCGTGGACGAGGTCGGCATGGCCGACTTCAACAAGGTCTGGACGTCTCCGGAAACGCTCCCGACCAGGGAAGAGTTCACCCACCCGCACAAGTGGGTGGAGCGGGTCGTATCCGGCGCGTAGCCAGCATGGGTCCCGGCGTCGCGGTCGCCGAGGTCCGCGGCGCGGTGCGGGCCTGCCTGGCCGACCTGGCCGCCGGCGACCTGGTGCTGGTGGCGTGCTCCGGCGGTGCCGACTCACTCGCGCTGGCCGCGGCCGCGGCCTTCGTGGCGCCGCGGCTGGGCCTGCGGGCGGGCGGGGTGACCGTCGATCACGGGTTGCAGCCCGGTTCGGCCGAACGGGCCGGGGAGATCACCGCCCAGATGGC
>DAIOWL010000353.1:0-5961 GCA_036758545.1 Streptosporangiaceae bacterium
GCGCAGGCGCTGAAGACGTACTTCTTGTTCCTGGAGCTGCGGCACAAGATCGAGCTGCATAACCTGACCGGCCGGGTGATCGAGTGCCCGCTGGATGAGATGAACCGGCCGCGGGCCTCGGCCTGCCCGCAGCTGCGCGTGCCGCCGGCTGAGGCGGAGGTGGAGCAGCTGTTCGCCGGGTGGCGGGAGGAGCTGTCTTCGTGCCGCAAGTTCGCGCCGGCCGCCCGCAACTACGCGGCCGCCCGGCTGGCGGCCGATGTCGGGCTGCGGGTCAATGAAGCCCGGATGCTGGACCTAGACGACGTGCGGTGGGAGCTGGGCCGGTTCGGCAAGCTGAACGTCCGCCACGGCAAGGGCTCACGGCGGCGCGGGCCCAAGCCGCGGCTGGTGCCGCTGATCAACGGCGCGGACCGTGGCCTGCGGTGGTTCATCCAGGATGTGTGGGGCCAGTTCGGCGCCGATCACACCCGGCCCGGGGCCCCGTTGTTCCCCTCCGAGCGCAAGTGCGCAGATGGCTCCTGTTCGCGGGCGACCGCCGATGTATTCCGCCAGTCGCTGGCCGAGGCCACCGAACGCCACCTGCCGGCCTGGGCGGGCAGGCTCACCCCGCATGTGCTGCGGCATTTCTGCGCCTCTCAGCTCTACCTGGCGGGGATGAGCCTGTTCGCCATCCAGGAGCTGCTCGGTCACGCCTGGACCGGAACCACGGCCCGGTACATCCACGTCCACGGCACGCATGTCGAGGATGCCTGGGTCGCGGGGCAGCAGCGCGCCGCCGACCGGTGGAAGGGACTGGCGAGATGAAGTGGAACCTGCGGCTGGCGGCCGCCAACCGCGGCATCTGGAAGGCCAGCGAGCTGCAGCGGCTGCTCGCCGAACGCGGCATGGTAATCAGCGCGGGGAAGATGTCGGGGCTGTGGTCCGGCCAGCCGAACACGGTCAGGCTGGATGAGCTGGACGTCATCTGCGCGGTACTCGGCTGTGAGGTCGGGGAACTGCTGCTGCCCGAGCCGGTGGCCGCGCCGGAGCCCGCAGCCAGCCAGGGCCCCGGCGCTGCCGCGGAGGCTCGCGCCGTGACGCCCCGGTCCCGGACCGGCCGGTCGCTGCCGCCCCGGTGACCGGGTGATCGGCAAGAAGACGGCGGCCCGGCCGGCCGCGGCTTCCCGGGTGGGGCGGGCTGACGTGACCCGCCCGGCAGAGCACGTAACCCCGCAGATGCTGCTGCAGCGCTGCGATAGCCCGCTGCTGCTGGCCGCGACCCGCTGCGCGATCGGCCTGGCCGAGGCCCGCGGCTGGTCGGCCGCGACGACCGCCGGGGTGTTCTACGGCCTGAGGGCCGTCCTGGACGGCCGCACCGGCGGCGGCCCGGTCCTGCTGTCGCAGGTGCGCCAGCAGGTCCGGCCGCGCAGCTCCAGCTCAGCCACCAGGATCGCGGAGGTCCTGGCCGAGCTGGGGATGCTGCACGACGACACCACCGCGGCGATCCGGGCCTGGATCGACCGCCGCACTGGCGAACTGCCCGCCGGGTTCGGCCGCGACGTCCGCGCCTGGCTGGTGGTGCTGCTCGACGGTGACGCCCGCACCCGCCCCCGGTCACATATCACGGTGCGGGTTCACTTCGGCCTCGTGCGGCCCTTCATCGAGTGCTGGGCGGCAACACGCGGCCACCTGCGGGAGGTCACCTCCGGTGACGTCGACGCCGTGCTGGAGCCGCTGCGCGGTCACCGCCGCTACAACGCCGTCATGGCGCTGCGCTCGCTGTTCCGGTTCGCGAAACGCCGCGGCCTGACGTTCGCCGACCCCACCCGGCACCTCGGCGGCGGCCGGGCCGCCGGCCGCACCAGGCTGCCGATGACTGCTGAGGAGATCCGGGCGGTCGAGCTGGCGGCCGTGACTCCCGCCCAGCGGCTGGCCATCGCGCTGGCGGCCGTGCACGCCGCCCGCCCCCAGGCCATCCGCGAACTCACCCTGGATGACATCGACCTGCCCAGCCGGCGGATCACCCTGGCCGGTCACCGGCAGCGCCTCGGCGAGCTCACCCGCGACGCCCTGCTGGGCTGGCTCGGATACCGGCGTGCCACCTGGCCGGGCACCGCCAACCGGCATGTCCTGGTCTCGCGCATCAGCGCCCTGGGCACCGGACCGGTCTCGGCGGACTACCTCGACAAGCATCAGCTGCCCGGCATCTCCCTGGAACAGATCCGGCGCGACCGCATCCTGCAGGAAGCCCTGGCCACCGGCGCCGACCCTCTCCACCTGTCCCTGGTCTTCAACATCGACCACACCAACGCGATGGCCTACGCCAACGCCGCCCGCAACCTGCTCACCAGCCCAGCCGAACAGCCATTGTGACGCCGCCCGAAGTAAACACGGGGACCCGGTTACCTGAGTTGTGACACGTTAGTGCGCACCTGACCGGCCGTGGTGGGGATCACCGGACACGAGATGGCCGCCGCCGCAGATCCAGCGGGCCTGGCAAACGCGGCCACGCGACTGGCGCAGCAGCGTCGCCAGCGGTGTTCAGGCTCTGCCCGATCAGCGTCGGCGAAAGCAACTGGAAAGTACTTGCCTACCTGGAAAACTCACACTACTTTCTAATTAGGAAAGAAGTTTCCCGAAGGGAGACTGCCATGAGCGACACGCAGCAACCCCAGCCGGCCGGAACCGAGGCGGCCGCCGAACTGGCCGAGATCCAGCGGCGGCACCAGCAGGTCATCAAGACCGCGCTCGTACCAGTCTGGTACTGGTGGGCCTACGCGGTTGCGATCGTCGCGTACGGCGTCGGCCGGGACAGCAGGGGCTCGGCCGTGAAGGCCACCGTGATCACGCTCGCCGTGCTCGCCATGGTCGTGCTGAGCGGCGTGATGATCCCTGAGGTGCGCCGCCGCGTCAAGGTGCGCCTCGACCCGCAGCCCCAAGCCCGCCTCACGGCCGCGGTGATCGCCCTGATAATCCTGGTCATCCTTGTGACCGTGTTCACCGCGATCGCCCTGGTGGCGGCCCGCGTCCCGTATCCCGTCACCATCGCCTGCGCCGCCGGGGGCGCCGTGCTCGTGATCGCCGGGCCGCTGGTGAACCGGTACCTGCACAAGCTCATGCTGGCCCAGGCCCGGCAGCAGATGGGCGGCGCGCCGCAGGCCGGAGGCACCCCGTGAGCACGGCCCGGTTCGATGAGCTGATCCACGCGCCGACGCGGCTGGCGATCGTCTCGCTGCTCGCCGCGGCGCAATGGGCCGACTTCAAGTACATCCGCGACGAGCTCGGCCTGTCCGACTCGGCGCTGTCCAAGCAGCTGTCCACCCTGGAATCAGCCGGCTACGTCCAGATCCGCAAGAGTTTCGTGGGCAAGCGCCCGCGCACCTCAGCCAGCCTCAGCCCGGCCGGCCGCCAGGCATTCGAGCAGCACGTGGCGGCCCTCCAGCAAATCGTGGCCAGATCCCAGCAAAATGACGACGCCAGATCGGCCGCCGAGGCCGCCCGCGGGATCCTAGGACGCTGAGCCGCCGGACCTCCGACGGCGGCCGGAGTCCTACTCCGAGCTATTACGCCGTGACAGCATCATCCGGCTTCAGAGCCCGTCACCCCTACCTGGATCCCGTGCCGCTGCCCGAAGTCCGAGCACCATGATGGCCGCCGCGAACCCACATCGATCGCGGCCGCCAGATCCCATACGACCGCGAGTTCCCCGCGCGGCACCTTCAGTCAGGCTGAACTCACGGCTGAGCGGGTGATAACCCGCTGTATCACCCGGTCTGGAGTAGCGACCTTGGATCATCCGGGCCCGGACGCCTATCTGGGCCGATCACATTGTTGAACAAGGTTGGCGGGATGGTGGCCATTCGCCCGAGCGTCGCCGGTGCCGATCGGCAGCGGGCGTCGGCGAGGGTCTCACGCCGACGCCCCATCCTGTACCGTTCCGGGCGGGCACCGCAGCCCGGTGCCGGCTCGGCAGCCGGGAAAGCGGCGCCTTGCCTGAGGTCCGGACCGCTTAACGTTGCTGGGGCGGGTCTCTGCGAGCCCGCGATTGGATCAAGAGCCTCACGGTCCGGGGCTGCCGTTCCCGGAGGGTTCGTCTTCCAGCCGGCACTTGACTCCGTCGGTGCTTACGCGCCGGGTGTTGCCGTGTCCGGGACGGGTATGCGGCCCGCTTCCATCTCGAACTGGTTACGGTCGGCGGGGTAGACGGTCACCGCGAACCGGATCGGCTTGCCATCTTCGCCGTAACTGGTGCGCTGGAACTCGAAGATAGCGACCAGCGCCTTGTCCGACAGGCCGAAGAAGCCCCTCTCATGCCTGCGGGGCGGCCGCGCGATGATCATGTCACGCCACCCCGCCTGCCTGACGCCAAGCGTGGATTCGAGGTACTTGAGCGTCCCTTTTCTGGGCCCGGGGCTGATGTCCTCGGGTACGAGCAGGGCGGTCGCGCCGCCCTTGGTCGCGAACTCCATCGGGTAGAAGATGGTCTGCAGGCACCACGGGGTCCCGTCGATCGACCGCTCCTGGTGGCGGCTGATGACCGGTGTTCCTTCGTCGACGGCCAGCCGCGAGGCGACTAGGGCGGAGGCGGGCTGAACCTCGACGCGCGGCGTGGTCTCCACCGGCTCCCGTCCCTGCCGCTGAACCTCTGATCGGTAAACCTCGTCTTCGAAACCGCCTGACTCCGGGTCCAGGGTCAGCCTCGTGAGGAACGGCTGCATCTTCTCCACGACGAACGTGCCCTGGCCGGCCCGGGTCTCGACCAGCCCGCGGCTGACGAGGAACTTGATCGCGTCGCGGACGGTGTTCCGTGACGCCTTCCCGTCCCGGCCGTATGCCTCCATCAGCTCGGCCTCGCTCTTCAGCCGGTCGCCGGGGGCAAGCTCGCCGGTGCTGATCTGGCGGCGCAGGTCCTCAGCGATCGTCCGGTACAGGGGCATGGGCTCACTCATACCAACCACCTAGTCTGATCTGCCAACACCATCGTGTTAACGATATCAACATGTCAGGCCTATCTCAACTGTCCATCTGGTTGTCTCGGTGATCTTGATGATTCTCTAGTCTAGGTTTACCAGGTTGTGACATGGGTATAAGAAAATCAGATCAGGCATACCAACAAGAGGTACCGGCCAGATCAACCCAGGGAGGGGGCGAGAGTCATGATCGGAAGCACCGCGATCGCCCTGGTGGAGACACCAGTGACGACTCATCTCGGTCCGGAGCCGTCTTACTGCGCCGGCAGGACCCTGCTGAGCAAGCCGCTGACCCCGCCCCAATGGGCAACCTGCTGGAAGTACGGCATGCATCAGCCGGCGCCTGGCTGGCTGACGCGAGCCGGCTACGACTTCGGGCACAACGGGCTCCCGCTGCTCGCCGTCCTGGCAGTCATCGTCGTCGCAGGCATCCTCCTCCTCGCGAGGAGGTGAACAGCCATGCATGACCCGCAGCTGCTCATACTCCTGGCGGCGGTCCTGGCCGCGCTCTGCTGGCGCGCAGCTCTCACGCTCCTGATCCCGGTTATCGCGGTTGGCCTGACCGCCATCCTGGCCTTCGCCGCGCTCGGGCTCGAGCACTACCTGCCGCACGTGCTCAGGTAGACGACCCTGGCCGCTGCGGGTCAGATCCCTAGCGCGGGCCAGTCAGCTCACGACTCCAGCCCGGACAGACCCAAGGCGACAGGGGTCCGGGTCCGGGAGGATCCGCACAGCCGCTGGCAGCCAGCGATGATCTTGGCCGGCCTCACCCGGGCTCTCGGCTCAACATCCGGGCCGGACCCGGTGCAGGGGAAACGACCGTTACCCGACACGACCGCGCAGCGCGGCGCCGTATGGCGCCATGCAGGTCACAGTGCCGGGAAACAATGCCGGGAAACAATGCCGCTCCTCTCGCGTGCCTCATCTGCCGGGGCTAGATGGACCGTGCTGGCGGCCGGGTATCACCATCACCGATGGAAGGACTGACGCCCGCCTCCGCGGATGATCTTCC
>DAIOWL010000353.1:5971-7062 GCA_036758545.1 Streptosporangiaceae bacterium
ACCTGCCCCATGTGCTCAGGTAGACGACTCCGGCCGTTGCAGGTCAGGTTCCTAGCGCGGGCCAGTCAGCTCGCGACTCCAGCCCGGATAGACCCAAGGCGACAGGGGCCCGGGTCCGGGAGGATCCGTATAGCCGCTGGCCGCCGCGATGATCTCGGCCGACCTCACCCGGCGCTCTCGGCTCAACACCCGGACCGGACCTGGTGAAGGCGAAACGACCGTTATCCGACACGACCGCGCAGCGCGGGCGCCGCATGACGCCACGCAGGCCACAGTGTCGGGAAACAATGTCGGGAAAACTATGTCGCTCCTCTCGCGTGTCTCATCTGACGAGGGCTAGATGTACCATGCTGGCGGCCGGGTATCACAGTCACTGATGGAAGGACTGACGCCCGCCTCCGCGGATGACCTTCCGCCGCTTGGCGAGCTGCTCGTTGATGACCCGTTCTGGCAGTACCCGGCGTGGGGCCTGGCGCGGGAAGGGGCCGCGCATTTGCGTGTCTGGGCCACTGCGACTGCTTCTGCGGGTTACCTGGCTGTTGTCACTGAGACGGGCGGCATCATCTCGGTCACGGAATCTGCCGGGCGGATCCGGGCCGGCCTGGCTCGCAGATACGGGCCTTCTCTCGTGCTGCTCGAGCACCACCCTGCGTCGGAGTCCGGCGAGGGCATGGAGATCCTGGACCTGGTCCGTATCGGGGCTGACGGGAGCCCGCACTGGTCTCGCGTATGGCCGACCCCGGAGGAGAACCCGCGTCACGCCGGGCTGGAACGGTGGATGGCCGCTTACGGGCACCAGATCGTCGGCAGGCCCGCGAGCTGGTTCGATTGGCGTGACGACGATAACCGCTGACTGCTCATTGCACCCGCTCGACGTGGTTCGCCTTGAGGCTCCGGAGGCGCGAGCGTGCCTCGCCCGGGACCGGCGCCCGTCGAATCGGCACGGGCGTAGGCGGCGCGCTCGCCGCCTACGCCGCCGTGTGCGTCGCCGTCTTCGCCACGGTGATGGCTAGCCGAGACGACACGGCCGTCCTCAGCCGGTTACATCTGGCCGTGGCGGACCGGGCCGGCTGGTTCGTAGGTGCCGATGA
>DAIOWL010000354.1:0-7060 GCA_036758545.1 Streptosporangiaceae bacterium
CCTACGAAGGGATGGCCTCGAACGGCGGTATGCAACTTTCGTATGGTCCTGCCGGGCCGTTGGTATTGCCCGCGCGGGCGGCCAGGGAACGGTGGCATAGCCTGAATGACATGGGGCTTCGAATGTGCGCGCGGCGGAACCGCCTGGCGCTGGATGCGCTCCTCGCTGGCTTTTTCGTCGTGCTCGACACCGTCCTCACGCTCGCCGGGACGTCCTGGTGGCCTGCCCACCCCGGCACACTGGCCTGGGCCATGCTGGCCGTTCAGGGGCTGGCCGACGCCTCGCTGGTTTTCCGCCGGCGGGCGCCCATGCTCGTCATCGCGATCCTTGGCGGGTTCAGCCTGGTCATCTCGCTGCTCATCTCGCCTGCCGGCCTGATCACACCGGAAAACGCCGGGACCGTGTGGGCGCCCCTCGGAACCGTTCTCGCCGCATACGGGCCGTTCTACTACGGCAAGGACCGGCGCGCGGCGTTCGCGGCCGTCGGCACGCTGACGCTCATCGTGGCCAGGGTCTGGGAGCCGTCCCTGTCCGTCATCTCGATCGGCGTGCTGAGAACGGCGGTCGGGCCGCTGATCGCGCTCTACTTCACCGCGCGGCACGAGGTCATGCAGGGCCTGCGCGACCGGGCCGAACGCGCCGAGCAGGAGCGCTACCTGCTCGCCGAGCAGGCCAGGGCCGAGGAACGGGCCCGGCTCGCGGGCGAGATGCACGACGTCGTGACGCACCGGGTCAGCCTGATGGTGCTGCAGGCAGGCGCGCTCGGCATCACCGCCAAGGACGAAGCGACCAGGCAGGCCGCGGAGGAACTGCGGGCCGCGGGCTGCCAGGCGCTGGATGAGCTGCGGGATCTGGTCGGCATCTTGCGGACCGAGCCCGATGGCGATCAGACGCCGTCAACGCCAGGCCTGCCCGCGCTGATCGCCGAGTCCACGGCGGCCGGCACCCCGGCCGAGCTCGCCGAAGAAGGCGATTCCGCGCTCGCCTCGCCGGTCGTGGGGCGCACGGTGTACCGGATCGTGCGCGAGGCGCTCACCAACGCCCGCAAGCACGCGCCGGGCGCGCCCGTGCTCGTCCAGATCGGCTACCGCGAGTCGCAGGTCAGGGTCGTCGTCAGCAACGGGCCGGCCACGCGAAGCGGGGACAGCGGGCTGAGCAGCACCGGATCCGGCCTTGGCCTGGCCGGCCTGCGCCAGCGCGTCGAGCTCATGCACGGCACGTTGCGGGCGGGGCCAACGCCGGACGGCGGGTTCCGGCTAGAGGCCGTGCTGCCCGCGTACGTCCCGACAGCTGAGCCGGCCGATCACACCGAACGGGCGGCGGAGCAGCCTACCCCGGCCGCGCGACCCGCATGATCCGGGTAGTCGTCGTCGACGACGAGCCGATGGTCTGCGCGCACCTGCGCACGATTCTCGGCTCGTCTGGTGACATCGAGGTCGTGGACGAGGCTCACGACGGAGCGGCCGGAGTCGAGGCCGTCGTCCGCAGCCGGCCCGATCTGGTGCTCATGGACCTGCGCATGCCCGGCGTGGACGGCCTCACCGCGATCGAGCGGATCGGCAAGCTCGCCGACCCGCCCGTCGTGGTCGTGCTGACCACCTTCGACGCGGACCAGTATGTGCTTCGCGCGCTGCGCGCCGGCGCGGCCGGGTTCCTCGTCAAGTCGACGCCGCCGGCCGACCTGATCGGACTGGTGCGGGTAGCGGCGGACGGGCATACCGTGCTCTCCCCGGCGGCGGCCCGGCGCCTGGTCGCCGCGTCCACCGACAGCCAGCCGGCCCGCGAGCACGCCCGCAAGCTCGTCGGCACGCTGACCGAGCGAGAGGCCGAGGTATTGGGCTGCCTCGGTGAGGGACTGTCGAATGCCCAGATAGCGAGTCGGCTGTACCTGTCCGAGGCGACGGTCAAGGGATACGTGTCGCGCATGCTCGTCAAGCTCGGCTGCGCCAACCGGACCCAGGCAGGGTTGCTCGCGCACGACGCCGGAATCGTGACGCCGTAATTCAGGCACTCCTAGGCGTGCAGCAGGTGCACGTCATCCAGCACCAGCACCACCGGTACGGTCATCGACGCGAACGCCGACCCCGGCCGGGGCACCACCGAGCCAGGCACTGAGCTGCCCGCGGAGGCCAGCACGTCGAACACCCGGCCGCCGATCGGCTCGACGGCATCGAGCGCTTCTGCGACGTAGGTGAGCAAGACCTTCGGGTCGTTGTCCCGCTCGTCGACCGACACCCAGGCGAAGGGCGCGCCGCTTGGCTCGGCCCACTGTGACAGCAGCGTCGTCTTCCCGTAGCCCGGCGGCGCGACTACCGAGACGATCCGGCGCGGATCCCCGTCCGCCAGCCGGTCGAGCAGCGAGGCGCGGCGGATGGTCCCGGCCCGCACCAGCGGCTGCAGCAGCTTCGACAGGACAAGATCGAACGGCGGCGCGCCCGGGCGCTGCGCCCAGCCGGGCCGCTCACGCACGTCAGTATCGTTCATGGCCCCCGCGGTCGCCCTCAGAACTGTCAGCCTTCACATGCTGGTACGAACCCTGATATCAGGTCAACCGTGATAAACAGCACCAGCCGGCCACGGGCGGGATCAGTCGACGTGGAGCACGGCCTTGCCGCCGATGCGACGGTTCAGCAGGGCGTCGATCGCAGGCTCCGGCTGGCGCCATGAGCACTGGAGTTCAACCTGGCCATCGAGCCGTCCGTCGGCGGCCAGCGCGCACAGGCGGGCGAGATCACCGGCTGCACTGGCATGGGATGCGAGTTCGTCCGGAAGGTTCAGCGTGTAGATCCTCGCGCCGCGTGCACGGTCGAAGCGCCCGGCCCGGAAGCCGACCATTTCCTCCTCGTCCTGCGTCGCGATGTTCACTACGACCCCCCGCGGGCACAAGTGCTCGATGGCCAGCCCGAACGTGGCACCGCCGACCCCGTCGATGATGACATCGAACTCACCGTCTAGATGCTCGATGACAGCCGCAGCGCCCAGGCGGCTCATCAGCTCGCCGGACGCGGCGGCATCGCGGACCAGCGCCGTGACCTGAGCGCCGCTCGCATGGGCGAGCTGGACCGCCATCCTCCCGACTCCGCCGGTCGCACCAGTGACCAGTACGCGCTTGCCGAGCACCAGGCCGCCGATCGCAAGCGCCCGCAGCGCGGTCAGCCCGGCGGTGGGAAGGGTGGCGGCCTGCACATCGGACAGGCCTGCAGGGATCGCCGCCAGGCGGCTGACCGGGACCGCGGCCAGCTGCGCCCACGCCCCTGTGCGCACCAGTCCGACCACGCGGGTACCCGCGGGGGGCCCGCTGCCGTCGCCGACCGCTCGTTCGACAACGCCGGCGACATCCCAGCCAGCCACCGTCCCCAGGGGCATCTTCGGCAGGTCGGTGACCTCCCCGCGGTTGAGCGACGATGCCCGGACCCGGACCAGCGCCTGATCCGGCAGAGGCACAGGATCGGCCACCTCGGTAAGCCAGACGTGCGGGGCGGCGGAAACCGTCATGAGCGCAAGCACGACTCGACCCTAGCCACCAGGCACCCGCCTCGCGCTTCCGGTGCGGCTCCGGTCCGGGCCTCAGGATCTGGCGGGGCCGCCGACCGGTTCGGCGGCGGGGCCGCCGACGTGCTCATCGCCGTCCTGCTCGCATACTGAGACGGCGGATCGCGCCGGGAGTTTCATGACTCTTCCTGTGGGCGCTGGAACCTGGGTCGGTCGGGTCCAGTGCTGCGTGATCATCGCCAGGTCATGTCGATCTGGCGCTCGAAGGTGACGTAGCCGGCCCGGGCGAAGGCCGCCGCCATGGGTGCGTTACCGACGTCGGTGGCGGCCCGGATCCGCGGTACGTCCTGCGCGGCGAGCAGGCTCGTACCCGCGGCAAGCACGTCGTGAACGTAGCCATGGCCCCGATGTGCCGGTACCACTCCGAGGTAGGCGATGACCGGGTTGTAACCGTTATGTGCGGGGATCACGAACCCGGCCGGTTCTCCGTCCGGCAGCGTCGCGATCCGCCACCACTCGTGCGGGCTGGCGTAGCGCTCGAGTTCGCTGTGGTACTGCTCCTGTGCGGCCTGACGGGGGGTCATGCGGGTCAGGTCGTCGCGACTGTGCGCGTCCAGAGTGCCGTCCAGCACGAGTGTCATGAGCTCGATGAGCTCGCCCGGGCTGCGTACCGGCCGGAAGGTGAGCCGCCCGCTATGTCCGGCAACGGGCGTACCAGGCCGCCATTCCAGCCGCAGCCGTTCGACGAACAGCCTTGCCCCGGCACGTTCGAGTGCCCCCATCCGGTCGTGGATCGCCTGCTGGGTGCGCTGGTCGCCGTGCCAGCCCGCGGGGAGGAACCGGTTGTACTCCGGGGGCGTCGCGCCGGCGGGGACCACGGCGGCCAGTGCAGTCTTCAGCAACTGCACGCCGTCGTCGGTGCCGCCGTCGATATCGAAGATGTCCATCACCTGCGGATGCGGATCCCCTGCCCGCGACCACCATCCGGCCCGGGCCACCACGCGATCACCACGCAGGGCGAGCCACAGCCATTCGGGGCGGCGGCGGCCGGCCGCCAGGTCGCCACCGACCTCATCGTTGAGGACGTACGGCAAACTGTTGAACAGGTCCAGCTCATCAGGCCCGGTGATCGGGCGCAGGGTCAGGTCATGCTGATGCAGGATCATGGCATTCTCCGTCTGGAGGCGCCCTGTCCGCTCCGGGATCAGCTCAGCTGGTTACCCAGGAGGACACGAGCACGGGGTGCATGGCGTACATGGCTCAGCCCTCCTTCCTCATCGTTCCGGCTAGCACTGGCCACCAGTTCTATTCGGCGCGCCTGGTTACCCGCAACCGATTAACGAACCAGCCGGACCGGCTGGTGGTTCTCCAGACCGGCGTCCGTAACGGCGTGATCGGCCAGCACATTCACCCAGACGCGGGTAGCCGAATACACGCTCACCCCGCCGTCACAGTGACTCCCTTGCTCCTGATGGTCGACGCGGTCACCATTCCTGTCCTGGTGGATGCGGAGCGCCGAGATCGTGCCTGCGTCGGAGGTCCTCTGCTCACTCTCCCCTTGGCTCGTCCGGGTCACTGTGCCCGGTGGGGAGTTCCGGAGCGGTGTCCTTGGCCGCCTGCTCTTCCAGCCGGAGGACCTCGCGCTCGATGACCGATTCGCGCTGCACGACGGTCTTGACGACGTTGAGGCCGAGGAACAGCATGGGGAACACGGGCCAGAAGAAGCCTCGGCCGGTGACCGCGATCCAGATCACGGTACAGACGATGCTGGGGACGAGGAAGGCCGCGAATGACTCCTCCACGTCCTTGCGCCACTTGCGTGCGCCGCGCGTCCTCAGTTCGGCGGCCAGGGGCGGCGCGGATGCCGTAGGCGGGTCGTCGGACGGCACGAGATCGGTGACCAGGGAGGGCATTTCACCGAGGGTCCGGCTGCCGTACAGGGTGTTCAGCCTGTCGTCGTACTCCTCGCGGGTGAGGCGGCCGTCCGCGTAGGCATCGGCGAGCACGGCTCGAACTATCTCCCGGTCGGCGTCCGAGGCGCGCATCGACGCGTGCCCAGGCTGCCGCGGGTCAAGACGGAACGACTCCCAGAAGGCCTCCATGGGATCACCGCCCTGTCCGCTGTCAGCATCGTGAATTTCTACGCCATTATCCAGCAAGCGGTCTACGGCCGGACGACGCTGCGTCCAGGAAGATGCCATGGCTTGCGTGCCCAGATCAGCCTGTTCAGCTCTCCTCACACGCACCGTGCGGCCATCAGATCACGACCGCGGATCGGCGGTTCATGATCACCGTTGGAGTTGCGCCTGGCGATCAAGCCCGGCCGGGTGCCTGGATCGGCGTGCGAGACCGGGATAGTGTGACCAGGTGGTGCGGGTGCGGCGACAGTGGCACAGATCGGGTCGTCGGCGGCCGCGCATGGCTGGCCGTCCTGGCGGGTGCGGGCGTGCCTGGCGCAGATGAGGTGCGCGCCCAGGCACTGGAGGTGTCCCGGGGCTGGTCGCCGCCTGGCGCGCCGCGGTCGTGGCGGCTGACCGCGGCGTTGTTCGAGGCGATCGCGTCTCACGACGGCCTGCTGGACCGGCTGGCCGCACTTCCGGCGGACCGGCTGCCCGCGCTGCTGGGCAGCGCCGCCATCGCGTTCTTGGTGCGGCGCGACCGGCCGGTCCCGCTGGCCGGGTACTTCCCCGAACTCGGCGCGGCCCAGCCGCCGTTTGACGAAGAGTTCTTCCCGGCGTTCCGGACGTTCTGCGCGGCGCGCCTGGATGAGATTGCCGAGCTGTGCCAGGGCCGCCGGTACCAGATGAACGAGGTTGCCCGGTGCACCCAGATCGCCGTGGGCATCGCGGCGGCCAGCGCCGGATCCGCCGGTCCGGTGGCCTTGGTCGATCTGGGCACCGGGGCGGGGCTCGGGCTGCAGCTGGACCGATACCGGTACCGGATCGGGACCGGCACGTACGGCCCGGCTGAGGCCAGCCTGACCCTTGCCTGCGAGATCCGCGGCCCGGTCACGCCTCCGCCGGCCAGCCTGCCGCCGGTCATGACCAGAGTCGGGGTAGATCTCGATCCGGTCGACCTAGCCGACCCCGGGGCCCGGGCGTGGCTGCAGGCCTGCGCGCCACCTGAGGCATCGGCCCTGTCCAGGCTGGCGGCGGCCGTGGACATCGCGCGGCGGCATCCGGCCACGATCATTGCCGGCGACATCATCGACGTGCTCCCCCGGGTGCTGGCCGGCATTCCCGCGCAGCAGCGCATCATCGTCGCCGACGCCTATACGGCGGTGTTCCTCCCGGAGCAGCGGCGGGCTGAGCTGGCGGGCCTGCTCGCCGAGGCCGGCCAGCGACGCCCGGTGACCTGGCTGTCCCTTGATCCGCTCGTCCCGCTGGGACCGGCGGGTCGTGACAGCGTGCAGGGCCTCCCGCTTCCCCCCGCGCTGATCCGCGACTACCAGCACGGCGGTGTCTTTGCGGTGCTGGGAGCCCGCACCTTCGATAAGGCCAGCGATCGCAGCCGCCTGCTCGCCCGCGCTCATCCGTCCGGCCAGTGGATCGAATGGCTCAGCCCGCGA
>DAIOWL010000355.1:0-7054 GCA_036758545.1 Streptosporangiaceae bacterium
ACGTGTCGATCCGCGCCGGCGTCATCAACCTGCTCATGCAGCTGCGCGCTGAGCTCTCGCTGTCTTATCTCTTCGTTGCGCACGACCTGTCCGTCGTACGTGCCATCGCCGACCGGGTCGCGGTCATGTACCTCGGCAAGATCGTCGAGGTGGCCGGCCGGGACCAGCTCTACGCCCAGCCGCGGCACCCGTACACGGTGGCGCTGCTCTCCGCGGTGCCCGTGCCGGAACCGCTGACCAGCACAGAGGGCCAGCGGGAGCGGCGCCAGCGGATCAGGCTCGAGGGCGACGTGCCGAGCCCGCTCAACCCGCCGGCTGCCTGCCGCTTCCACACCAGATGCTGGAAGGCGCAGCAGATCTGCCGGACGCAGGAGCCGCCGCTGGCCGAGCTCGTCTCCGGCCACCAGGTCGCCTGCCACTTCCCGGAAAACACGCCGCAGCAGCCCGAGCAGACAACCCCGGCGGCCTCCAGCTCGCCGGAGCTGCCAAGTAATAGCTCGTTGCGGCCGGCTACAGCTCGGGCAGCGAGGGCTCGGGAATGGCCTCCTGATGAGAGGGCAGTGCCTCCGAGGCGGGCGCCGATTCGGGCAGCGGCGGCGGGGTACCGCCGAACTCCGGGCACAGCGCCTTGTGGTTGCACCAGTCGCACAGCCTGCTGGGATGCGGCCGCCAGTCGCCGGCGTCCCTGGCCCGCTCGATGGCCTTCCACAGCGCCGCGACCTTGCGCTCGGTGGCGAGCAGGTCGGACTCGTCAGGGGAGTAGCGCAGCACCTCGCCCTCGGCCAGGTACATGAGCTGGAGCAGCCGCGGCACCTGGCCGCGCAGCCGCCAGATCACCAGGGCGTAGAACTTCATCTGGAACAGCGCGCTGGCCTCGTAGGCCTCCCGCGGCGCGCGGCCGGTCTTGTAGTCCACGATCCTGATCTCGCCGCCCGGCGCCACGTCCAGCCGGTCGATATAGCCGCGCAGCCGAAGCCCGGACTCCAGCGTGGTCTCCACGTAGGCCTCGCGCTCGGCGGGCTCGAGCCTGCGCGGGTCCTCCAGCGTGAAGTACGCGTCCACGATGGCCGTCGCCGAGGCGAGCCACTCGGCCCGTTCGGCTTCGTTCTCGAAGAGCGCGACCAGATCCGGCTCCTCGGTGGCCAGCCGGTCCCATTCGGCGGCCAGCAGGGTCCTGGCCGCCTCCGGGATCCGCTCGGCGGCCGGCAGGTCGAACAGCCGCTCCAGCGCGGCGTGCACCAGCGTGCCGCGCGCGGTCGCGGTGGTGGGCGGCTCGGGCAGCCGGTCGATCACCCGGAACCGGTACAACAGCGGGCACGTCATGAAGTCGGCCGCGCGGGACGGCGACAATGCCGGGCCTCGCGGCCTGGCCTCCTCCGTCTCGGCTGGCAACGTATCGACGGCTGCTGCAATTTTTTCCACAGCGCCACCGTAGGCCAAGCCACCGACATTCGGGGGGACCTCGCACCGACCCGAACGGCCCGCACGCCACGTAGCATCGGTATCGTGGCAAGCACGACGCCGGAGAAGCCGCCCGCGACGGCGGAGAAGCCACCCCATCGCCGGGAAAGCGGCCCTGGGATCATCATCGCGCGCCCGTTCGGCATCCCGGTCTTCATCTCGCCGTACTGGTTCATAATCGCCGGCGTCTTCATTTTCATCTACGCCAACGACCTCGCCGCGACCCTGCACGGCTCCACCAGGTTCATCGTGGCGGCGGCCTTCGTCGTGCTGCTCTACGTGTCGGTCCTGATCCACGAGCTGAGCCATTCCCTGGTCGCCCGCTCCTACGGCCTGCCGGTGCGCCGGATCCTGCTCTACCCGCTCGGCGGGTTCTCCGAGATCGAACGCGAGCCGCCCACGCCCGGCCGGGAGTTCCTGGTCTCCGCGGCGGGCCCGGCACTGTCGCTGGCCCTGGCCGGAGCCGGATACGGCCTGATGCACGTGGTCCCGGCGGACACCATTGCGGGGAACCTTGTCCACCAGCTCATGTGGGCCAACCTGGTGGTCGGGATCTTCAACCTGCTGCCGGGCCTGCCGCTGGACGGCGGCCGGATGCTGCGCGCGGTGATCTGGAAGCTGACCGGCCGCCAGTCGACCGCCACCATCGCGGCCGCCTGGGCGGGCCGGGCGCTCGCCGTCGGCCTGCTCGTCCTGCCGTTCGTGGTCAGCCAGCTAAACGGGAGGGGCGGGGACGTCGTATCGGTGCTCTGGCTGGCGGTGATCGCGGTCTTCATGTGGACCGGCGCCGGGCAGGCCATCAAGGCGACCAGGTTCCGCGAGCGGCTGCCCGCCCTGCAGGCCAGGCGGCTGGCCCGCAAGGCGGTTTCGGTGGCCGCGGACACCCCGGTGGCCGAGGCGATCAGGCGGGCCGAGGAGAACCAGGCCCGCGCGGTGGTGATCGTCGACCACGAGGACAAGCCGATCGCGATCCTCAACGAGACCGCGGTGATGGCCACCCCGGAGCAGCGCCGCCCGTGGCTGGAGGCGGGCGCGCTGGCCCGCACGCTCGAGCCGAGCCTGGTGCTGTCCGCCGACCTGTCCGGCCTGGCCCTGCTCGAGGCGATCCGCCGCGCCCCCGCCACCGAGTACCTCCTGGTCGAGCCCTCCGGCCAGGTGTACGGCGTGCTGGCCGCCCGTGACGTCGACCACGCGTTCGCTGGGGTATAACCAACCATGACCAAACCGCGGCAGGGGCCGCTCATGCCGGGCGAGCCGGTCCAGCTCACCGACCCGAAGGGGCGCAGCCACCTGATCACCCTCCGGGCGGGCGCCTCCTTCCATACCCACCGGGGCATTCTGAGCCACGACGACATCATCGGCGGACCGGACGGGAACGTGGTCAAGTCGCTGGGCGGCACCCCCTACGTCGTGTTCCGCCCGCTGCTGGCCGACTACACGCTCGCGATGAAGCGCGGCGCGGCCGTGGTCTACCCCAAGGACGCGGCGCAGATCGTGGCGTTCGCCGACGTGTTCCCCGGCGCGCGCGTGCTCGAGGCCGGGGCCGGCTCGGGCGCGCTGAGCTGCTGGCTGCTGCGCGCGGTGGGGGAGCAGGGCACCCTGGTCTCGTTCGAGCGCAGGCCGGACTTCGCCGAGGTCGCCCGGCGCAACGTGGAGCAGTTCTTCGGCGGCGCGCCGCCGAACTGGCAGCTGGTGGACGGCGAGTTCAGCCCCGAAGGGCTGGCCGACTTCGACCGGGTCATCCTGGACATGCTCGCGCCCTGGGACTGCGTGGACGCGGTGGCCTCGGTCCTCGCGCCCGGCGGCCTGGCCTGCTGCTACGTCGCCACCACGACGCAGCTCTCGCGCACCGTGGAGACGTTGCGCGGGCACGGCGGCTTCGACGAGCCCGCCGCCTGGGAGAGCCTGGTCCGCGGCTGGCACGTGGAGGGCCTGGCGGTCCGGCCGCAGCACCGCATGGTGGGCCACACGGGGTTCCTGGTGACCGCGCGGCGGCTGGCGCCCGGGGTGATCCCCCCGCCCCGCCGGCGCCGGCCGGCCAAGGGGGCGCAGGAAGAAAGCAACTGAGAAGATCATTGACCCGAACGGGCGGGCATGTTACGCCTATCCGGCGACAGGTCGTTTCCCCCGCCGGGCGGCGTTGATGCTAACGCCTTGTGATGCGGTTGTGACGTAGTGGTAATTTCGCGGGCAGCAAAACAGCGTCGATACGGCGCCGGGAGGTTAGGGATGGCCCGCGAGTAGGTAGAGTCCAGTTAACGGTGCAGGAGGAGGTGAGGGCCGTGCCTACCAGAGATGAAAGCGGGCGCAGTCGCCACGAGGATGAGGTGAAGAGCCTTACCGCTCAGATCTCCTTCCTTGACGAGGAGATTGCTGTGCTGCGGCGCAGGCTAGCGGACTCGCCCCGGCAGGTCCGGCTCCTCGAGGACAGGCTGCGCGAGACCGAGGGCAGTCTCACCGGGGTCACGTCCCAGAACGAGCGGATGGCCGCGACCCTGCGGGAGGCGCGCGACCAGATCGTCGCGCTGAAGGAGGAAGTGGACCGGCTGGCCCAGCCGCCGTCCGGCTTCGGCGTCTTCCTGCAGGCGAACGAGGACGACACCTGCGACGTGTTCACCGGCGGCCGCAAGATGCGGGTGAACGTATCTCCGAACGTCGAGCTGGCCGAGCTTCGCCCGGGCCAGGAAGTCGTGCTGAACGAGGCGCTCAACGTCGTCATCGCCCAGTCCTACGAGACGGTGGGCGAGGTCGTCATGCTCAAGGAGGTCCTCGCCGACGGTGAGCGCGCCTTGGTCATCTCCCAGGCCGACGAGGAGCGCGTGGTCCGGCTGGCCGAGCCGCTGCTGCGCCAGCCGCTGCGGGCCGGCGACTCACTGCTGCTCGAGTCCCGGTCCGGGTACGTCTATGAGCGGATCCCCAAGGCCGAGGTGGAAGAGCTCATCCTGGAGGAAGTGCCGGACATCTCCTACAAGGACATCGGCGGCCTGTCCGGCCAGATCGAGCAGATCAGGGACGCCATCGAGCTGCCCTACCTGCACGCCGACCTGTTCAAGGAGCACCAGCTCAAGCCGCCGAAGGGGGTCCTGCTCTACGGCCCGCCCGGCTGCGGCAAGACGCTGATCGCCAAGGCGGTGGCGAACTCGCTGGCCAAGCAGGTCGCGGCCAAGACGGCCCAGGACGAGGGGACCAAGGAAGGCAAGAGCTTCTTCCTGAACATCAAGGGCCCCGAGCTGCTGAACAAGTACGTCGGCGAGACCGAGCGGCACATCCGGCTGGTCTTCCAGCGGGCCCGGGAGAAGGCCAGCGAGGGCATGCCGGTCATCGTGTTCTTCGACGAGATGGACTCGATCTTCCGCACCCGCGGGTCCGGGGTGTCCTCCGACGTGGAGAACACGATCGTGCCCCAGCTGCTGAGCGAGATCGACGGGGTCGAGGGCCTGGAGAACGTCATCGTCATCGGCGCCTCCAACCGCGAGGACATGATCGACCCGGCGATCCTGCGGCCCGGCCGGCTGGACGTGAAGATCAAGATCGAGCGGCCGGACGCCGAGGCGGCCAAGGACATCTTCTCCAAGTACGTGCTCACCGTGCTGCCGTTGCACCCGGACGACCTGGCCGAGAACGAGGACTCGCGGCAGTCCACCGTCGACGCGATGATCCAGCGCACGGTCGAGCGGATGTACACCGAGTCCGAGGAGAACCGGTTCCTGGAGGTCACCTACGCCAACGGTGACAAGGAAGTGCTGTACTTCAAGGACTTCAACTCCGGCGCGATGATCGAGAACATCGTGGCCCGGGCCAAGAAGATGGCCATCAAGGAGTTCCTCGAGACCGGCCAGAAGGGCATGCGGGTCAGCCACCTGCTGGCCGCGTGCGTCGACGAGTTCAGCGAGAACGAGGACCTGCCGAACACCACCAACCCGGACGACTGGGCCCGGATCTCCGGCAAGAAGGGCGAGCGCATCGTCTACATCAGGACCCTGGTTTCCGGCAAGACCGGGACCGAGGCGGGCCGGTCGATCGACACCGTGGCGAACACCGGGCAGTACCTGTGATGAACAGTGTTGATCCGGGGGGGCGACCCCCCGGAACCCCCCGCGCACGGGGGGGCTGCCCGCCCCCCCGTTCCCCCCTGGCCTTGTAGGCTGCTTGGCATGAGCGTTCTTCGGGTGATGGGCACAGAGACGGAATACGGCATCTCCGTGCCCGGCCAGCCTGGGGCCAACGCGATGGTGACGTCATCCCAGATCGTCAACGCGTATCAGGCAGCCACTGCGGCCAAGGCGCGCCGGGCCCGCTGGGACTTCGAGGAGGAGAACCCGCTGCGGGACGCGCGCGGCTTCGACCTGACCCGCGAGGCGGCGGACTCCTCCCAGCTCACCGACGAGGACCTGGGCCTGGCCAACGTCATCTTGACCAACGGCGGGCGGCTGTACGTCGACCACGCCCACCCGGAGTATTCGGCGCCCGAGTGCACCAACCCGCTGTCGGTGGTGATCTGGGACAAGGCGGGCGAGCGCGTGATGGCGGAGGCCGCGGCCAAGGCCGCGACCGTGCCGGGCAGCGCGCCCATCCAGCTGTACAAGAACAACACCGACAACAAGGGCGCCTCCTACGGCTCGCACGAGAACTACCTGATGCGCCGCGGCACGCCGTTCGCCGACATCGTCAGGTTCCTGGTCCCGTTCTTCGTCTCCCGGCAGGTGATCTGCGGTGCGGGCCGGGTCGGCATCGGCGCCGACGGCCGCGGCTCGGGCTTCCAGATCAGCCAGCGCGCCGACTTCTTCGAGGTCGAGGTCGGCCTGGAGACCACGCTCAAGCGGCCCATCATCAACACCAGGGACGAGCCGCACGCGGACCCGGAGAAGTACCGGCGGCTGCACGTGATCATCGGCGACGCCAACCTAAGCGAGGTGTCGACCTACCTCAAGGTCGGCACGACCGCCCTGGTGCTCGCGATGATCGAGGACAGGTTCCTCGGCACCGACCTGTCGATCGAGGCTCCGGTGGCCGAGCTGCGTGCGATCTCGCACGACCCGAGCTGCCGCCGCCTGGTCACGCTCAAGGACGGCAGGAAGATGACCGCCGTCCAGCTTCAGGCCGAGTACCTCGAGCTGGCCCGCAAGTTCACCGAGGACAAGTACGGGGACGACGTCGACGACATCACCGTCGACGTGCTGGACCGGTGGGAGTCGGTGCTGAACCGCCTGGCCGAGGACCCGATGCAGCTGTCGAGGGAACTCGACTGGGTGGCCAAGCTCGAGCTGCTCGAGGGCTACCGGACCCGGGACGGCCTGGACTGGGACAATCCGCGGCTGCAGCTGGTCGACCTGCAGTACGCCGACGTGCGACCGGACCGGGGCCTGTACAACCGGCTGGCAGCCAGAGGCCGGATGGTGCGGCTCACCGACGACGCGACCGTGAACCGGGCCATCGAGAACCCGCCCGAGGACACCAGGGCCTACTTCCGCGGTCGCTGCCTGCGGCAGTACCCGGAGTCGGTGGCGGCCGCCTCGTGGGATTCGGTGATCTTCGATATCCCGGGCCGTGAGTCGCTGCAGCGGGTCCCGACGCTCGAGCCGCTGCGCGGCAC
>DAIOWL010000356.1:0-7053 GCA_036758545.1 Streptosporangiaceae bacterium
GCCTCGTCGGGAACGGACAGGAACATGCTCGGGTAGCCCATGAAGTTACCCGAATCGACCGCCACGGTACGCTCCGCAGGCAGCAAGTCGTCCAGCGCGATGGACAGCGTGCGCGGGTCGATTCGCTCCCCGTCGCTCTCGTCCTTATAGGCCACGTCCCGCCAGCGTCCCTGGCCCGCGATCCGGGCCCGCACCTCCGGCGACCGGTACCCCGTCGCGCCAGGCGACCCGCCGAGCGCGTCCGCGACCGCGCGCGCCGTCTCGGCCACATCCCCGGGCACGCCGAGGTGTACCGGCCGGTGCATACCGATCGCGGCCGGGTCGTCGTCCACCTGGACGAGCGTGGCCTGCGACGGGATCAGCTTGCCGTGCCGCGTCGTCCACATGTTCAGCGAGCAGCCCCAGCCCGCGATGACGTCGGCGTCACCAATCAGCTCGGCCGCCAGCGGTGTGGCGAACCCGCCGCTTACGTCCAGGTTCCACGGGCTGCCGCGGAAGAGCCCCTTGGCCACGGCGGAGGTGGCGAGCAGCGCTCCGCACCCCTCGGCCAGCCGTTCCAGCTCGGCCGCCCGGCCCCGGGCCCCCCGGCCCGCGATGAACACCGGCCGCCGCGCGCCGCGCAGCACCTCGGCCAGCGCCGTGACCGCCTCGGCGGCCGGGGCGGTCGGGTAGGCCTGGCGCAGCGCCGGCACCGCCCCCGGTTCACACGTCACGCCCTGGACATTCAGCGGCAGGGCCAGGATCACCGTCCGGCGGCCCAATGCCGTGGTGTAGGCGCGGTGCGCGTCGGCCACGGCCGAGGCGGGGGAGTAGAGCCGCTCGCCGACCGCGCCGACCGCGGCCGCCAGCCCGGCCACATCGACGTGGAAGTTGGACCGGATCTCCGGGGCCTCGGCCGCCAGGACGAGCAGCGGGGTCCGGCTCTTAGCTGCCTCGGCGATGCCGGTCATCGCGTTGGTCAGCCCCGGCCCCTGGTGCACGGTGACCACGCCGGGAAGCCCGGTGGTCCTGGCCCAGGCGTCGGCCATCACGGTGGCGCCGCCCTCGTGCCGGGCCGCGACGAACCTGGCCCCGCCGGCCACCAGCGCGTTGGTGACGTGAAAGTTGCCGCTGCCGACCACGCCGAACACGGTGTTCACCCCGAGCCCGGCCAGCCCGCGGCCGACCGCCTCCGCGACCCGCATGCTCAGGAACGCTCGACCAGTGCCAGCGCGCGGCACGGGGACCCAGAACCGCCCACGATGGGCAGCGGCCCCGCGATCACGACCGCGCCGGTGACCGGCAGCCGGGCCAGGTTCCGCAGCTGCGTGAGGCCGTACTTGCCCGCCCCGAGCAGCATCGAATGGCAGGGGAACGGCGGGTCGAAGGAGTGCGCCGCCCCGGCGTCGGTGCCGACGGTCTCGGTGCCGAGCCCGAGCACCGGCGACGCCTCGGCCAGCCATTTCGCGCAGGCGACGCTGATACCCGGCGTGTGCGGGCCGGTCTCGTTCGCGTTGAGGAATTCCGCCTGGCCGCCGGACCGGGCGTCCCAGCCGGTCCGGTACAGCAGCCAGCCCTCGGGCAGCGGTCCGTGCTCGGCTTCCCACTGCTTGACGTGCTCGATCTCGAGGAGGAAGTCCGGGTCAGCCGCTGCCTCGGCGCTGAAGTCGAGCACGACCGCCGGGGCGATCATCCGTGCCGCCGGGACCTGTGCCGCGTCCTCGCCGTCCTTGCCTGTCACCCAGTGCACCGGGGCATCGAAGTGGGTGCCGGTGTGCTCGCCGGTCACGATGTCATTCCAGTACCAGGCGGGGCCGCGGTCGTCGTAGTGGCTGATCTCGGTCAGACCGAAGCGGGCCGTGTTGCCGAACGGCTCGGGCAGCTGGATTATCGGCGTCTCGGAACTCAGCGGCGCGGTGAGATCGATCACCTCGACGGAGCTGTCGCGAATGGCGTCGGTCAGGGCCTGCAGCACAGACATGGTGCTCCTTCTCTCGAGCGTTCTCAGCTATCCGAAGCTTTCCCCATGATCGCCCTGGGCGGCTAGTCCCCGCGCCGATTGTGCCCGGACCGGATTGATACCGTTCCCGCCGTCGTTTACTGCTTGGGAACCTGCCGGACCTGACCTTCGGAGTGACAGCATGACCAAACCCGTCGTGATGGCATCGACCCTGGTCACGAACGACCGGGTGCCAATCGAAGCCATCCACCTGCCGGGTAACTCAGATCTCGCGATCGTGGTCGCGCACGGGTTCACGCTGTCGTGGCAGCGGCCCAATGTCTGGCGCATCGCCAACCGGCTCAACCGGATGGCCGGCGTGCTCACCTTCGACTTCCGCGGCCACGGGCGCTCCGGCGGCCTGTCCACGCTGGGCGATCGTGAGATCAACGACCTCGACGTGGTGGTGCGGTGGGCTCGCGAGCTCGGCTACCAGCGGGTCGCCGCGGTCGGCTTCTCGATGGGCGCCTCCATCGTGCTCCGGTACGCGGGCCTGGTCGGCGGGCTGGACGCGGTGGTCTCGGTCAGCGGTCCCGGCCGCTGGTACTACCGCGGAACGCAGTCGATGCGGTGGGTCCACCGCGCGGTCGAACACCGCGTCGGCCGGTACGTCACCCGCCGGTGGCTGAAGACCCGGATCAGCCCGGAAGGCTGGAAGCTGGTGCCAGTACCCCCAGCCGAGGCGGCGGCGCAGATCTCGCCGGTGCCGCTGCTGATCGTGCACGGGGAGAAGGACCATTACTTCCCTTCCGAGCACGCGCGCCAGCTCTACATGGCGGCCGGGGAACCCAAGGAGCTCTGGCTCATACCGGACATGGGCCACGCCGAGTCCGCCTGCGGCCAGGAACTGGTCGACCGCATCAGTCGCTGGGTCAGCGAGGCCACCGCCCCGGCCCGTCCCCGCGATCACCAGGACCAGGGCACTTCGACGTCCCCGGACGAGCCGGAGGCGCAGACCCCCAACGCCGCCGCCTAGCCGCCGGCGAGCATGGCGGAGAGCGGATGCGACCGAACCTTAATCGAAAAGTTTCTTATCATCCAGCATGATGTTGGCATGGCAGAAGTGTCGGGAAGGCGACCGCTCCGCCCGTTTCCCGCACTTGACCCCGAACCACCCCGGCGCCTGACCTGGCGCAGCCTGCGCTGGCCGGCTGTAGCCTGCCTGGCCGCCGCGGCAGCGGCCGTGGCGTTCCTGACCTGGCCTTCGTCGTCGCAGCCAGCATCGGGGTCAGCCCGGGCCCCCTTCGCCGACCGTGACGGTCTGGTGGTGTTCGAGCAGCAGCCCAGCGGGATGCTCGGCACCGCGGCCCCGGACGGAAGCCACCTGGTGACGCTGAGACAGATCGGCGCCCTGCAGGGCAGCGACCTTCCGGTCGCCGCCGCCGACGGGCGTCACCTGGTGGATCTCGAAGGGGAGCTGGTAACCATGGGCCCGGCGGGCCCCACGTCCGTCAGCAACCTCACGGACGGTGCGGGCCAGGACGCCACGAACCAGGCAGCTAACCTCGGCTGGGCGGATGTCTCGTTCGCCGACGGTGGCCGGTATGTGGTCGCGACCGCGTGTAAGCTCGCGAGCTTGGCTAGTCAGTCCTGGGTGGCCGACCTCATTCCCGTCACCGGCGGGAAGGGACGCATGCTCGGCACGGTAACGGACGCCGTCGGTGACCCGCAATCCGCCGCGGCTATCGTGTCCGGGCCGGTCAGCTCGTCGGCGGCGTCGTCTCAAGGCGAGTGTTACGGTCGCGAGACAGCGCCGGACAAGGCCATCGAGTTGCGCGGGCCGGGTCGCGTGGCACGGACCATGATCACCGCCGCGGAGCTCAAGGGCGTACTGGGCTGGCCGTCGGCGACGCCGGTCCAGCTGTTGGCCTATCCGGACCCCGGCGGGAGCAGGCTGGCCCTGGGCGTCGAGGTGGATACCCCGGCGGGGCAGCAGGCACCGCGGCTGGCCGTCGTCGTGATCAGCCGGTCCGGCCGGATCCTGGCGCATATGTCTGTCCCGGCGGCCACCGACACCATGCAATGGTCACCGGACGGGCAGCGGATCGCCTTCTGCCAGGCCAGTCCGCGTACTCCGTCCAGTGTCACCGTCTGGTCCGTGGGCCAGGGAGTCAGGACGATCGTGCTCCCCGGGCGCCACGACGTGTGGTGCACCAAGCTGCTCTGGTCGCCGGACGGGAGCCAGCTCATCTACGCGGCCGAGGCGACCGACCAGGGGCTGACCCAGGCTGACAAGCTGCAGCACGGCTGGACGGTGATCGACCTGCGCTCCGGGCGAGTACATGACGTGACCGCGCCCGGCCAGCCGGCCGCATGGCTGCCGGGCACGGCGGGGGAGAGCCGGTGAGCCTGGCCGCGGGCACGTTGCGCGGGGCGAGGCGGCGAGCCGGGGTCTCGCTCGGCATCCTGCTCGTGGCGACGGTCGCGTCCGCCGCCGCGGCCGCCGGGCCGACCTACGACGCGGCTGCCCGCGCGTCCATCCTGCAGGACAACCTGCATACCCAGATCCCCATCGCGCGGACCGTGGAGGTCGACGGCAGCGGCTCGGTCGCCGGCCTCGCCGACAACCTGAATTCGCACGCGACCAGCATCCTCGCGGACCAGCTTGGCGGGCCCGCGGCCGTGAAACGGCTCTTCCAGCCTCCCGTGGAGGCGGTACTGGCCCAGGTGCGCACGGGCAACCACCTCACGCCGCTCACCTCGCGCACCGACGTGTGCGCGCACCTGCGGCTGACCGCTGGATCCTGCCCGCGCCAGGCGGGCCAGGTGATGGTGAGCACCTCCTACGCCAGGATCAGCCATGTCCGCCCGGCCGACACGATCGCCACCTCCTCCGGGTACGGCCGCCTTACCGTCACCGGGGAGTACGCGGTCCCGTCCGGTCCGCAACTCGGGACCGCGTACTGGCTGAACGGCGAGTGCGCCGACTTCATCTTCGAGAGCCCGAAGTGCCTCCGGAACCCTCCACCCTGGGACGCGATGTTCACGCCGGCCGCGACCTTCGCTCGCGCGCCGGACAGCGAGCAGGGCAATGCCACGGTCCTCGACGTGCTCGCGCCAGGTGGCGTGCGGGCCCAAGATCTGCCCGGCCTGAAGGCGGCCGTGAACAACCTGCTTGTCGACCCCACCCTCCAGGGGATGAGCGCGGTCGCGACCAGCTCCATCCCGCAGCTGATCGACCAGATCTCGGCCGGCTGGAAGACGCTGGACGTGCCGGTCTTCCTGATCACCTGTCAGCTGCTGCTGCTCACCTGGCTGCTGCTCTACCTCATAGTCACCGACGCGGCCGAGGCGCGGGCAGGCGAGGTCGCGCTGGCCAAACTGCGCGGCCACGGACGCCTGCGGACCATCACGTTCGGACTGTCCGAGCCGGTGTTGCTGCTTGCCCTGGCCCTTCCGGCTGGTGTGCTCGTGGGCTGGGCGGCCACCGCGGGCCTGACCCGGTTCCTGCTGCGGCCCGGCACGCATGCGGACCTGACCGTGCTCGCGATCGCCGCCGCCGCAGCCGCCACGCTCGGCGGCCTGGTGGCGACCGTGCTCGCCGCGCGGCGCGCCCTGGTCCGCCCGGTTACCGAGCAATGGCGGCGCACCGCCCGCCGCGCCGCGAACCGGGGCTGGGTGCTCGACGCGGTGCTGCTCACCGGGGCGCTGGCCGGGCTGGCCGAACTGATCACCGCGGGGGACGTGACGTCGGCGAGGTCCGGCTCGCTGGGGTTGCTCGTTCCCGGGCTGCTGGGCCTCGCGGCGGCTGTGGTTGCCTCGAGACTGCTCCCGGTCGCCTGCGGGCTCGCGTTCGCGGGCACGCGCCGCCGCGGCGGGACCGGGCTGTTCCTCGCCGTGCGGCACATCGCCCGCCGTCCTGGCGGGACCAGGACCACCATCGTGCTCACCGCCGCGTTCGCGCTGGCCACATTCGCCGTCGCCGCCTTTTCCGTGGACCAGCGCAACGTCGACCGGGTCGCCACGACGCAAACGGGCGCCGCCGCGGTGCTCACCGTGACCGCCCCAGCCGGGCAGGACCTGGGGACGATCGTCGATCGTGTTGATCCGGGCGGTGACCGGGCCGCCGCCGTGGACCGCTATACGGGCGGCAAGGGCGATGGCGCCGTGCTGCTGGCCGTGCAGCCGGAACGGTTCGCACGGGTCGCGCTGTGGCCATCCGGCTCGCTTGACCGGCCACCCGCCTCGCTCGGCCCGGCGCTCGATCCGCGCGCCCCCCCGTCCGTCACGCTGTCGGCCGGGTCCGCGGCGGTGCGGGTCCGGGTCACCGCCCCGGCCGGGATTGCGCCGGGAACCGACCTCACCCTCTGGGTCGTGGAGCAAGGCGCGCCGGACGGCGGCCAGGTACCGGTCAGCCTCGGCGCCCTGCACCAGGGCTGGCTGTCCGCCCTGGTCACCGGGTGCCCGTGCCAGGTGACCATGATGAGCATCGACCCGCCGGCCGTCACGCCCGGCGTGACGCAGGGCAGCGTGACGCTGTCCGGCCTGGCCGTGCGGACCACCGGCAGCTGGGCCGGGTTGCCGGCGCTGGCGAGCACCGCCGGCTGGGCGGCGGGAGCCGAGGACCCGGCCGGCTGCTCCACTACCGGGGGACAGGTCCAGACGGGGCCGTCCGGCCTGCGCTGGTCTTTCCGCTCGGGGAGCGCCTGCAACCCCGCCCTCCGCCGGGTCGACACCCCCGCCACGTTGCCCGCGCTGGTGTCGAGCCAGCTCACCAGCCGCCTCCAGACGTTCCCGACGGCGGGACTTGACGGCCGGGAGATCCTGGTGAGGCCGGTGGCACTGGCCGCCGGGGTGCCCGGCGCGCCCGCGGTCGGCGTCGTCGTCGACCGCACGTACGCGCAGCGTAAGGCCTTCTACGCCGACGACAGCCTGGTCATTGAGCAGGTGTGGGTGGCGCCGGGGTCGGTCGCCTCGGTACGCGCCCGGCTGGCCGCGGCCGGCGTGAAGATCGACGGCATGGCCACGGCGGCTGGTGCCGAGGCGGTGCTCATGCGGCAGGGTCCCGCCTTGGCCAGCGTGCTGTTCCTGGCGGCCGCGGCGGCCGCCGCACTGTTGGCCGCGGGCGCCGCCGT
>DAIOWL010000357.1:0-7047 GCA_036758545.1 Streptosporangiaceae bacterium
CCATGCTTCTCGAGGTAGCGCTGGTGGTATTCCTCGGCCCGGTAGAACGCTGACGCCGGGGTGATTTCCGTGACGATCTGCCGTCGTCGCGATGTCTGCTCGACGTCGCGTGACTCGATCGCGAGCGCCTCCTGAGCAGCTCCGTGGTAGAAGATCGCCGAACGGTACTGGCTGCCGAAGTCCAGGCCCTGGCGGTGGCGGGTGGTGGGATTATGGCTACGCCAGAACGTCTCGAGGAGCTGGGTGTAACTGACCTGGGCCGGGTCGAACCATACCTCCACGGCCTCGGCGTGGCCGGTGCGGTGGCCGCAGACCTGCCGGTAGGTCGGACTGGGGACGTGGCCGCCGGTGTAACCGACGGCGGTCTGCAGCACCCCGGGGATCGCGCGGAAGGTTGCCTCCACACCCCAGAAACATCCGGCCGCGAACGTCGCGCGCTCGGCTCCTTCCGGGCCGTGGCCCTCGAACGGCGGCAGCGCCTCGCGGGCGGTTGAGTTCCGGTGGCTGGGCTTGAACATGTGAGATACCTCCGAGCAGATTGCTACTTCGGTCAGCCGCAGGCGGCTGCCTTTTGTTCCACATCGTGGGCATAAAACGGGAACGGGCCGTCCGATTCAGGATCGGGCGGCCCGTGATCAGGGGCGCGCAAGCTACCTGAGGTTGTCAGGCACCCTTGGCGCTGTTGCCATACCGGCGGCGGAACTGCTCCACCCGGCCGGCCGAGTCCATGACGCGTGACTGTCCGGTGTAGAACGGGTGGCTCGCGGACGAGATCTCGACGTCGACGACGGGATAGGTCCTGCCGTCCTCCCAGGTGATGGTGCGCTCACTGGTCGCAGTCGACCTGGTGAGGAAGGCGAGGTTCGCCGCGCGGTCGCGGAAAACGACCGGATGGTAGTCCGGGTGGATTCGCTGCTTCATGATTACCGCTCCTCTCGGAACTCAACGTGGCGGCCAACCACCGGGTCGTACTTGCGGACGACGAGACGGTCGGGATCGTTTCTCCGGCTCTTCCTGGTCACGTACGTGTAGCCAGTCCCAGCGGTCGACCTCAGCTTGATGACGGGGCGAAGTGTGCTGTGACTCATGTTCTGGTTAACAAGCTGAGAATGAAAATCATTCCCGATAGACCGGTGAAGCGGCAGCTGACAGGCTCGGTCAGGTCGTCGTGGCGGCCGTGCTTTTGACCGGCTCGGTCAGGTCGTCGTGGCGGCCCGTGTTATGGCTTGCAGCGCGAACTGGATGACCTGGCCTCCGTCCATCTGCTCGCCCTGGCCGGCCTGGAAGCGGAATTCGGTACCGGTGAGGTGCTGGCCCAGCAGCGCCGCCGACTGGCGGAGGCGGTCGGCGTCGGCGCCGAACGGCGGCGCGCCGCTGCTCGCTGCTGTCACTGCCCCGTAGAGAACGGCCGCGTCGGCCCAGGCATCCGCGCGCGCCAGGAGATCGACGAGCGTCCGGAGGGTGACCCACAGCGGGGTCCAGGCGCCTGCCTGCTGCCATTCGCGGATGGCGCGCTCATAGTGGGCCAGCGCGACCGCGACCTCTCCGTGCCGCGCGTCCAGGGTGGCCAGGGAGACGCGCGAGAGGCCGCCGACGAAGCGGCTGCCCGCGGAGGTGGCCAGGGCCACCGCTCGCTGCAGGTGGCGCCGGGCCTGGGCGGGGCGGCTCCCGGCGGCGATCTCGCCGCGGACCCAGGCGACAAGGGCCAGCGCCGACGGCGAACGGCTCTGCTCGGCCGCGGCCCTGGCCTGGTCCGCGAAACGGGTCGCATCGTCCGGCCGGTCACCGTACCCACATGCCGCGGCGGCTCCGACGGCGTCCCATGCGGCGTCCAGGAAGTCGCCGTTGCCTATCGACAGGTCGTACGCCCTGACGTAGAGGTCCACCGCATCGGCCAGCTCACCGCGGAAGGTGGCCACCTCGGCGAGGGCCTCCAGCGGCCGCCGGGCACCGATCGGAGCCAGTCCCTGCGCGGCGGCCAGGGCGCCCCGGGCGGCGGATCCGGCCGCGTCCAGATCTCCGCGGTACACGGCGCCGAACGAGGCGGAGGCGAGTGCCTCGGCGTAGAACGGCGAGCGTGATCCGGCCGCGGTCGCCGTGCTGGCGTCGGCCCAGCGGTAGACCTCGGAGTGGCAGCGCCACAGCGCATACCAGTGCAGCTGAGCGGACATCCGCAGGCCGAGTTCGGGGTCCTGGCCGCACATCCAGTCGTGGGCGGCGCGCAGATCGCCGAAATACCGCTCCAGCGTGCCCGCCCAGCTGGCCTCGGCGGCGCCGCGCAGCCCGCGTTCGGCCTGCGCGACCAGGTCCGCGGCCCACCGTGCGTGCCGCGCCCGGGCCTCGCCCAGCTGCCCGCGCTCGGTGAGCCGTTCCAGGCCATAGCTGCGCAAGGTCTCCAGCAGCCGGTACCTGGTCGTGTCCCCGTCCGGCTCGGCGGTGACCAGGGAACGGTCGGCGAGGTGCAGCAGGAGGCGGGTGACCGCGGCCGGGTCGCCGGGCCCGTTCGCGACCGCGCTGGCGGCCGCGGCGTCGAAGCTGCCGTGGAACACCGCCAGCTGGCCGAACAGGTCCTGCTGCCCGGCGCTGAGCTGCTCGTAGGACCAGTCCACCACCGCGCGCAGCGAACGATGGCGGCCACCGGCCCGCCGTCCGACGGTCAGCAGCCCGAACCTGTCCCGCAGGTTCCCGGCCAGCTCGCTGACCGTGGTCCCGGGCAGCCGCGCGGCGGCCAGTTCGATGGCCAGCGGCAGGCCGTCCAGGCTGGCGCAGAGCCCGGCGACCGCGGCGATGTCCAGGTTCTGCCGGGCGATGGCCGGGTCGGCCGCGCGGGCCCGGTCCAGGAATAGCCGAACGGCCGGAGCGTCGTGCCCGCTGACCGGGAGGGGCCTGACCTGCCACACGTGCTCGCCGTCAACCTCGAGCCGTTCCCGGCTCGTCGCCAGCAGCGTGACGTCGCGGGTCTGTTTCAGCAGCCGCTCGGCGAGGACGGCGGCCGCCTGCGCGACGTGCTCGCAGTTGTCCAGGACGAGCAGCAGGTGCCGGCCGGCCAGGTGCTCGACGAGCTGGTCGCCGAGGCGCCGGAAGGCGCGCTCGCTGAGCCCGGCCGCGGTGGCCACGGCCCGGACCACGGCGTGTGGCTCGGTCACCGCGGCCAGGTCGCAGAAACAGACTCCGTCCCGGTAACTGCCGCCCGTCCGTTCGGCAACTTCAACGGCCAGCCGGGTCTTGCCCACGCCGCCCGGCCCGTGCAGGGTAACCAGCCGCGCCCGGTCCAGCCGCGCGGTGACGGCCACCAGTTCCTCGTCCCGTCCGACAAAGCTGGTCACCGGCAGTGGCAGCGGCGCGGCCGCACCGCGGCTATCCGGCGTCCCCGCCGTGTGGCGCAGGATGTCCTGCTCGATCGCCTGCAGGGCGGGGGACGGGTCCAGCCCGAGCTCGGTGGCCAGGTGCCGACGCCACGACCGGGCGGTGGCCAGCGCTTCGGTGTGCCGTCCGACCCGGTAGAGGGCCTGCATGAGCAAGCCTCTGGCTTGCTCCCGTTCCGGATGCTCGGCCAGGAGCGCCCGCAGGGCGGCGGCGGCCTCCTCGGCCCGGCCGAGTGACAACTGCAACTCGGCCTGGCGTTCGGCGGCGGCCACCCGCAGTTCCTCCAGCCGGGCCGCGGTGGCCAGCGCGAAGGGCCGGTCCGCGAGCTCGCCCAGGGCCGGGCCGCGGCACAGCCCGACGGCTTTGTCCAGCAGGCGCAGGGCCGGCTCACCGTCCGCCCGGGCTGCCTCGGCCAGCGCGTCCTCGAACTGGCAGACGTCGAGCCCGCCGCGCGGGACGGTGAGGCGGTAGCCCCCTTCGAGGGTGGCCAGGTCCCCGCCGGCCGGGCCGAGGGCCCGCCGCAACCGCGCGACCTGGGTGCGCAGCGCCGCGCGGGGATCGGCGGGCAGGTTCGCTCCCCACAGCTCGTCGATGAGCCGAACGGCCGGGACCAGCTGGTTGGCGTTCACCAGGAGCACGGCCAGCAGCAGGCGCTGCCGGGCGCCGGGCAGCGGCAGAGCGCGGCCGTCCACCCGCACCTCGACCGGGCCCAGCAGCCCGTACCCCCCGGCAGCCATGGCCTCAGCATCACACACGCGACACGGTCATGACACGCCGCTGGCACGGCCGGATGTCATCGTGGGCCATAAACCTGGAGGGGGAGGAACGACATGGGCGACACGATCGAGGTTCCCGGCGAGGTCCGGGCGGCGTTCACCGGCGAGCTGATCGCCCCGGCAGACCCGGGCTACGAGCAGGCCCGCCAGGTCCACAACGGCCTGATCGACAAGCACCCAGCGCTTATCGCCCGGTGCCGCACCGTCCCGGACATCGTGGACGCGGTCACCATCGGCCGCGAGCAGGCGACCGAGATATCGGTGCGTGGCGGCGGCCACAACGTGGCTGGCCTGGGCGTTACCGACGGCGGCCTGATGATCGACCTGGCGCCGATGAAGGGGATCCGGATCGACCCGGCGCGGCGGACGATATGGGCGCAGGGCGGGGTGACCTGGAAAGAGCTCAACCGGGCCGCGGCCGGCCACGGGCTGGCCACCACCGGCGGGGTGGTCTCCAGCACCGGGATCGCGGGCCTGACCCTGGGCGGCGGGGAAGGCTGGCTGATGGGCAAGTACGGCCTCACCGTCGACAACCTGCTGACGGTCGAGGTCGTCACCGCCGACGGCCACGTCATCACGGCCGGCGCCGAACACCACCCGGACCTGTTCTGGGCCCTGCGCGGCGGCGGCGGCAACTTCGGCGTCGCCACCTGTTTCGAGTACCGGGCCCATCCGGTGTCCACCATCTACGGCGGCATGGTCGCCCATCCCGTCAGCCGGGCCGGCGAGACGTTCCGCTTCTACCGCGACCTCACCCAGGAGGCCCCTGACGAACTGACCGTGTACATGAGCCTGTTCGCCAACCCGGACGCGCCGGACGAGACCATGGTGGCCATGGTCGCCTGCCACTGCGGCGATGCCGCCAGCGCGGAGGCCGACCTGAAGCCGCTGCGGCAGTTCGGGCCGCCGGCCACCGATCTCATCCAGCCCATGCCCTACCCGGTGATCAACACGCTCAGCGACGGCGGCTACCCCGCGGGAGCGTTCAACTACTGGAAATCGGCGTTCCTCAGCGACCTGTCCGACGCGGCCATGGAGCTCATGGTCGACGCGATGCGCCGGTGCCCGTCTCCCATGAGCGGCCTGGGCATCGTGCCCTACCTGGGCGCCGTCGCCCGCGTCGAGGCCGACGCCACCGCGTTCGCGCACCGGGCCCCCGGCTACAGCCTGCTCATCGTCTCCCAGTGGACGGACCAGCGGGAAACTGAGCGGAACATCGCCTGGGCGAAACAGACGTTCGAGGCGCTCCGCCCGTGCATGAGCGACCGTAGCTACGTCAACAACCTGGTGGCCGAGGACGGACGTAAGGTGCATGAGGTCTGGGGCGCCAACTACCAAAGGCTCGTCACGGTCAAGCGCCGCTACGATCCCGGCAACATCTTCCGGCTCAACCACAACATCGAGCCATAAGCTGTCTCGATCGGCCACGGCCCGGTATCTCAGTACGTGATGCCGGGGAACTGCTCGCGAGCGCGCTCCAGCTGGCGGGCCCACTCGCGGGGCCAGCCGAAAGCGCGGGCGGCCTGGCCGCTCATGTCGGCGGCCGCGGCGCCGCTGGTGAAGTGGACGTACTCGCCCCAGTTCATCCGCCGCGTGTAGGTCCCGCCGTCATCGCGCGGGAAGTGCCGGGCCAGCTCCCGGAAGAACCTGTTCATGACCTCGGCCCGCCCGCAGTCCCGCCATAGCGGGTAGAACCAGTCGCGGAACCAGCGGGTCCTGCGGCGGGGGAAATCGTCGGCGTTGCCGGTGAACCGGCGGTAGACGCCCTTGGCCTCGCGGTCCATGCCCAGCGCCGTGTACAGGTCGTAGATGTAGAACTCGGCCCACTTGCTGTCGCCCCAGATCTCATACGCCGGCGATCCGTGGAAGCCATTGTTGGCGCTCTCCACGGAATGCCCGATCTCATGAGCGGGCAGCTCGCGAGCCAGGGTGTTGCCTTCCCGCCAGGTGTCCAGCCCGCAGTCGCTGACGTTGTGGTAGTCGTGGACCGGGCTGACGTAGTAGCCCGCGTGGCCGCCGCCGTGCCGCCCGGCGTGGTGGATGGAGTAGATGCGCGGGTCGGGCCCGAACCCCTCGCCGTAGGTTGCCTTGGAGTACTGCCAGGTCAGGTTGATGAACCGAGGCAGCCACCGGATCTCGGCCTGGCGCACGTCGGGGTCGGTGTAGATCGCGCAGTGCTCGTCGCTGTGGTACAGCCGCAGCAGCTGGCGGTGGTCGAACCAGTGCTCCTGCCAGGTGGCCGGCGGGTCAGCCAGCTGACGCTCCGGTTCTGCCTCCACCAGGTCCTCCCGCCTCGCCGGGCACGGCCCGGCGGTTTTCGTTAAGCCCTCATTAACGCGATCGTATGGCCGGAGTAGGAGTAATGTGCGTGTCACTGGATGGCAGCCTGAGGCCCGCGGTGCGGATGGTGGGCCCGATCACCCGGTGCCAAACCCGTGAACATTCCGTCGTCACGTCTAACCAGGATCGGGCTACATGCAATCGGACATTGACGCTCAGCTGGCTGATTCCTTCGAGGAAGCCCAGCCGCGTGACTTCGTCACGGCGATGCGGGGCTATGACCGTCAGCAGGTCGACGAGCACATCAGGCAGATCGAAGCCGAAGTGCGGCAGCACCGCGAGCAAGCCCAGGCCCTGGAGCGGGAGCTGTCCGAAGTTCACCGCCAGATCCACGAGCAGCAGCGCCCCACCTACTCCGGCCTCGGCACCAGGATCGAGCAGCTCCTGCGGCTGGCCGAGGAGCAGGCCACCGAGCTGGTCAAAGCGGCTGGATCGGAAGCCAACGAGACCAAGGCCGCGACCAGGGCTGATGCCGCCGAGCTGCAGGCCCGCGCCGGGAACGAGGCCACTGAGCTGCGCGCCAACGCCAAGCGCGAGACCGACGACCTGCGCGGCGCGGCCGAGC
>DAIOWL010000358.1:0-3664 GCA_036758545.1 Streptosporangiaceae bacterium
GATGAGTGCCGAGCGCGTCGCCGCCTCGTCGCGGGTCAGGTTCGAAGTCACCGGGGTAGCCGTCCCTTCTGCGGAATTCTGGCCAAGCCAGCGAAGCAGATCCTGCTCAGGCCGGCTTCTGGTCCGACCCTACCCGCGTCCCGCCGACCGCCGATCCCAGCCGTCCGGCCGACGGGGTGGCCGGCGACTCCGGTCGGCATCGTGATCGGCAGTTCGGGCAACGGCGAATAGATCGCCGCGAACAAGATCCCCGCCATCCGCGCCGCGCTGGCCTTCACCCGCCAGACGGCCCAGCTGCCCCGGCAGCACAACAACGCCAACGTGCCCACCCTTGGCGCGCGCATGTACCCCGGCACCCAAGGGCCCCTGGCCCATATCCCGGGATGGCGGCGGTGAGCTGGCCCGCCGGGAAACGGGGTGAAGGGGCCCTTACCCCCGTTAGATAGGGGCAGGGGCCCCTTCACCCCACGGACGGAGGCGTCGGATGGGGGCAGGGGCCCCTTGACCCCAGGACGGGCAGAGCGCGTGGTGACCCGCCGCTGTCATCGTCCCGAAATGCGCACCAGACCTCCCAGGGAGTACCTGATCCTCCGTGTAACCCGGATCCACGCTGATCGCCGAGAGCTGTGGCGGCTGAGGCTGAAGAGCCTGCTGGTGCATCGAGTCGTCGCCGCCGAGGCCGCCCGCGCTGCGCCGTTTCATGACGGAAGCGTATTTTCGAAACGGCGTTCGGTGATCTTGAAGGAATGAGCAGCCCCTGCAGGTCACGCATTTTCACCACTAGTCGCCTCATGCGGCACTGGCAGCGTTCCCAGCAGGCGGCTCCTCAGCGCGACCCGCGGCCCCGCCGGCGTCGCGGGAACCTGGGCCGTCCCGCACGCTCGTCGCCGGCGGCAGCTGTCGGCGGCTGCGGCTGCGGCTTCGGCTGCGGCGGCTTCGGCTGCGGCGGCTTCGGCGTCTTAGCCTTGTCCCCGCCGCGGGCCTGGTTCGCGGCGTCGCCGGTCCTGGCCCGCGACCCGGAGGCGACGCTCGCCTCGGCCGCCTCGGCCTCGGCGAGGTGCTCGGGGCGCGGCCGGGACACGTCCCTGGCCCGCATCGCGGCGTTCGGCGTGAGCTTCATGGCTGGCACGGCATCCCTCCTCAGCCCAGTGTCGTACATCAGGCCGGGGACGCACCACCGCCGGCCGCTGAGCGGCGGGCTGAGGGGTGTTCTTCTCTCCGCTCCGCCGCCAGCGCGACCTAGAAGACCATGGGGCACCAGGGGGCGGGGTCCCAGGTCAGGGCCGCCGACAGCTGCCGGGTGGCGCCGGGCCGCAGCTCGGTGACCAGGCCGCTGCCGGCCAGCGCGCCTAGCCTGGTGCCGCCCAGGTAGGCCGCGCCGAGCTCGGTCACGTCCAGCGCCAGGTCGGCCGGCGAGCTGGCCGGGACGCACGAAGCGGCCAGACCGCCCCCGGGTGCCGCGGCGGTGGTGGAAAGCCGCCACCGCCCGGCGTTGGCCGGCAGGATCTCGTCCCGCACCTCGAGGACCACGTCCACCGGGCAGGAGTACCTGCGGCCGGCCAGCGCGCGGGGCAGGTCCACGATCCGCACCCACAGGTTGTCGTTCAGTTTCGGCCTGGTCCGCCGCGGGTCGGCCAGCTGGTAGAGGAGCGGGTCGTCGACCGGACGGTGCGGCAGGCGGAATTCGGTGGTCAGGTCCCGGCTGAGCAGGTCGGTGCAGAGCGCGGCACTGGCGGCGGGATCGGCTGCCATCAGCTCGCGGACCGTCAGCACGTTCTCCGGAAGGAAACCGGTCCAGGTGTCGACGCCGGCGTAGAGGGCATAGCCGCGCGGTCCGCTGGCATCCTCGGCGAGCAGGCAGCGCAGCGGGCTGGCGCCGTGCCGATCGTCGGCCGGGTCGAAGATCGCGCTCCGCCACCACGCGTCGTTGCGGCCGAACATCCCGGGCCGGCTCGCCAGCACCGCGTCGTAGACCTTGGCCAGCTCGGGCAGGGCGGCCTCGGGCTCGGCGATCCGCAACCGCAGTCCATCCCCGGCCGAGGCCTCATCCCCGACCGAGGCCCTGTCCCCGGCCGAGGCCCCACGGCCGGCCGAAGCCCCACGGCGCGCCAGCCCACCCTCACCACGGTGCAGCGTGAAGTCGAGATGCCAGCTAGCCCGGCCGTAGCCGTACCGGCCGTAGATCACTGCCTCGGACGCCCACAAGATGGCCAGCGGCTCACCGCGGTCGCGCACGTCGGCCAGCTGGCGGCGCATGAGGCTGCTCAGCACGCCCTGGCGCCGGTACGTGGGCATGACCGCCACGAACGTCACCCCGGCGGCCGGCAGCGTCTGGAGCCCTGGCACGCTCAGCTGGAAGCTGTAGCACATGGTGACGCCGACCGGGGTCGTGTCGTCGAGGGCCGCGAGGGTGCGGTCGAACTCGAACCGGTCGAGGGCCACCCGGCGGTCGGCGTCGGACCACGGCGAGGTGTTGAAGGCGTGCTCGTCCACGTTGATGAAGGCGTCGATCTCGTTCTCATCGATCGGCCGGATCGGGTACGGGCTACTGGCAGGGGTCATGCTGTCTTAGTACCTCCGCATGCCCCGTCGGCGCTAATGAATTTAGCCCGCGTCGGCCCGGATCGAATACAGTGCCCGCATCATGATTTCCGCGCCGCAGCCGAGACGACCCCGTCCGGGTCGCCGCCGCGCGCTGCGTTGGGTGTACACCCTGCGCACGCAGCTAACCAGGCAGTTCATCACCAGGAACCGCCGGATGGCCTTCGCTCTCTCGGTGCTGACGATCGCCATCGCGGTGGCCTCGGTGCACGTGTCCGCGTGGTGGTTCTCGCCCGGCGTGATGATCCTGCCGATCCTGGCCGGCGGCCTGCTGCTGTGGCCCCGGGCGCTGCGCATCTTCTTCGGGTTCGCCGCGGCGGCCGTGATCTACGACGTGCTCGAGGGCAAGGCCGGGGCCGGGATCGTTGCCACCATCGTGCTCACCGCGGCCTTCGCCGACGTGCTCGCGCGGACCAGGGAGAAGCTCGGCGTCCAGGGCCTGCGCGGCGACCGGATGCTGCTTGAGCTGCGGGACCGCATCCGGGCCCAGGGCAAGCTGCCCGAGCTCGGCGAGGGCTGGGGGTCGTCCCTGGTGCTCAAGCCGGCCGGCGGCTCCTCCTTCGGCGGCGACTTCGTGGTGTCGTTCTGCGACGGCAAGACGCTCGAGGTCGCGCTCGTCGACGTCTCCGGTAAGGGCATCGACGCGGGGACCAGGGCGCTGCTGCTCTCCGGCGCGTTCGGCGGGCTGCTCGGCTCGGTGCCCAGGGAGGAGTTCCTGCCCGCCTGCAACGCCTACATGCGCCGCGGCGGGACCAGCGAGGGCTTCGTCACCGCCGTGCACCTCTCCCTCGACCTGGCGACGGGGGAGTACATCGTCTCGTCGGCCGGCCACCCGCCGGCCGTGCACTACGACGGGGCAGCGGGCCGCTGGCGGCTGACCCGGGCGCGGGGCATCGTCCTCGGCGTGGTGCCCGACCTGCACGGGGCGGCCGCCGAGTCCGAGCGCGGCGTGCTGCAGCGCGGCGACGCGCTCATGCTCTATACCGACGGCCTGGTCGAAGCGCCCGGCCGGGACATCGACGTCGGCACCGACCGGCTGCTCGGCGAGGCCGAACGCATGCTG
>DAIOWL010000358.1:3764-5330 GCA_036758545.1 Streptosporangiaceae bacterium
GACGTCACCGCACTCCGGCTACGCCTGCTGGACGAGCTGGCCGCCGACGTCGACCGCATCTACTCGGGCGGGATCCCGCAGTCCCCGGTCATGCGGGCGATGGCGGAGACCGTCCGCGAGTGCGGTGTCCCGGCCCAGCCGCTGCTCGACCTGATCGAGGCCAACCGGCAGGACCAGCGGGTCACCCGCTACCCGGTGTATGCCGACCTGGAGCGGTACTGCGAGCTGTCCGCCAACCCTGTTGGCCAGATCGTGCTGTATATCTTCGGCGTCGCTACCGCCGAACGCATTGCCCTCTCCGATAACATCTGCACTGCCCTGCAACTGGCCGAGCACTGGCAGGACGTGGCCGAGGACCTGGGCAACGGGCGGATCTACCTGCCGGGTGAGGACCTGGAGCGGTTCGGCTGTACCGAGGCAGACCTCGCCGCCCCGGCGGCGAACGAAGCCGTGCGGCAGCTGATGATCTTCGAGACGGACCGTGCCTCGCACCTGCTCGACCAGGGCGCGCCGCTGGTCGGCACGCTGCGCGGCGCGGCCAGGCTGGCGGTCGCGGGCTACCTGGCCGGCGGCCGGGCGGCGCTGGCCGCCATCAGGCGGCAGCGTTACGACGTGCTGACGGGGACCCCCCGGGGTCGCAAGCCGCGGCTGGCAGCGGAACTGGTCATGGCGTATCTGAGAGGGAGGTGAGCAGACCCCAGTGGACCTCACCGAGGCGTATCGCGAATGTGAGCGGATCACCTGGTCGCAGGCGAGGAACTTCGCCTACGGCATCAGGCTGCTGCCGCACGAGAAGCGGCGCGGGCTCGCCGTCATCTACGCGTTCGCCCGGCGGATCGACGACATCGGCGACGGCACCCTGCCGGGTCAGCAGGCAGACATGCCCGCCGAGCAGAAGATCGCCGACCTGGAGGCCGCCCGCCAGGCCGTGCTCAACCTCGACGGAGCCAGCCTCGACGACCCCGTGCTGCTCGCGCTGGCCGACGTCAAGCGCAACTTCCCGGTCCCGATGGAGGCGTTCGGGGAACTCATCGACGGCTGCGTGGCCGACGTCCGCGGCACCCGCTACGAGACGTTCGAGGACCTGCACTACTACTGCCGCTGCGTGGCCGGCTCGATCGGGCGGCTGTCGCTGGGCATCTTCGGCACCCATCGCGACCAGCAGGAGGCGGCCCGCCTGGCCGACTCGCTCGGCGTCGCCCTGCAGCTGACCAACATCCTGCGCGACATCCGCGAGGACCACCAGAACGGGCGGGTCTACCTGCCCGCCGAGGACCTGGCCAAGTTCGACATCGACCTAGACGCACCCAGCGCGTCCCAGTTCATCCGGCTGGTGGAATTCGAAGCCGAACGGGCCCGCGAATGGTACGCCGCCGGCTGGCAGTTGCTGCCCATGCTCGACCGCCGCAGCGCGGCCTGCACCGGCGCCATGGCCGGCATCTACCGCCGGCTGCTCGAGCGGATCGCGGCGCAGCCCGCCGCCGTCCTGGACAGCCGGGTTTCCTTGTCCACGGGGGAGAAAGCCATGGTCGCGGTGCGCGCCCTGGCGGGGAGGATCAGATGAGT
>DAIOWL010000358.1:5430-7020 GCA_036758545.1 Streptosporangiaceae bacterium
CGGGGGAGAAAGCCATGGTCGCGGTGCGCGCCCTGGCGGGGAGGATCAGATGAGTTTGAAGGTCGCGGTGATCGGCGGGGGACTAGCCGGGATCACCGCAGCGATCGCGCTCGCCGAGTCGGGCGCCGACGTCACCCTGCTCGAGGCCAGGCCTCGGCTGGGCGGCGCGACCTGCTCGTTCAGCCGGGACGGCCTGACCGTCGACACCGGCCAGCACATCTTCCTCGGCTGCTGCTCGGCCTACCGCGGCCTGCTGGACCGGCTCGGCATGACCGGGCACACCACGCTGCAGGACCGGTTCGACGTGACCGTCCTGGCCCCGGGAGGTAGGAAGGCCCGGCTCCGCAGGACGGCGCTGCCTGGTCCGCTGCATATGCTGCCCGCGCTCGGCCGGTATCCGTTTCTATCTCGTACCGAACGGGCCTCGGTGGCTCGCCCCGCGCTGGCTATGCGCTTCGTCGACCCGGCCGATCCGGCGGCGGACACGCAGCGCTTCGGCGACTGGCTCGCCCGGCACGGGCAGAGCGAGCGGACCCGCCGGGCCCTGTGGGACCTGTTCTCCGTCTCCGCGCTGAACATCGCCGGCGACGACGCCTCGCTGGCGCTGGCCGCCGTGGTGGTGAAGACCGGCCTGCTCGGCAAGAACAACGCGGCCGATATCGGCGTCCCCACGCTGCCGCTGGGCGAGCTGCACGGCGACGCGGGCGCGACGCTGCTGGCCAAGCTCGGCGGCCACGTCGCGCTGAGCACCAAGGTTTCCGCCATCGAGCCGGACTCGGACGGCGGCTTCCGCATCGCGCTAGCCCAGGGCGACCCGGTCACCGCCGACGCGGTGGTCCTGGCCGTCCCGCACGAGAAGGCCGCGCCGCTGATCCCGGCGGGCGCGCTGCCCGAGCAGACCGTCGCGGGCTGGGCCGGCCTGGGCGCGTCGCCCATCGTCAACGTGCACGTGATCTACGACCGGCCGGTGATGGACCTGCCGTTCGTGGCCGCCATCGACTCCCCGGTGCAGTGGGTCTTCGACCGGACCAGGATCTCCGGCATGGACAGGCAGGGCCAGCAGTACCTGGCCATCTCGCTGTCGGCCGCGGATCAGTTTGCCGACACGCCAGTGGCCGAGCTGCAGGAGCAGTTCCTGCCCGCGCTGGCCGAGCTCTTCCCGGCCGCGCGCGAGGCCCGGGTGACCGAGTTCTTCGTGACCCGCGAGCGGCGGGCGACGTTCCGCCAGACCCCGGGCAGCGGCGCGCTGCGGCCGAAGACCGCGACCGCCCGGCCCGGCCTGGTGCTGGCCGGAGCGTGGACCGACACCGGCTGGCCGGACACGATGGAGGGCGCGGTACGCAGTGGCCTGGCTGCGGCGGCCGAACTGCGCCGGACAGTGCTTACTACCGCCTCGAAGACAGGCGCCTCAACGATTGGGGAACGTCAGTGACTGCTGTAATGCCCGAGGGCGTGGCCCTGGCCCGGGACCTGGTCGGCCCGGCGATGGAGTCCGCGATCGCCAGGCTCACTCCGGACGTGCGCGTCGTGGCGGCCTATCATCTCGGTCTGGCGGATGCCGCAGGCAACCCGATGCGCAGCGGCAGCGGC
>DAIOWL010000359.1:0-7017 GCA_036758545.1 Streptosporangiaceae bacterium
GGCCGCGGCCGGGCTGCCGGTCGTCGCGGTGGACAGCTCGATCCGCCTCACCGGCACCGATCCCGGTCCGGACTTGCACCGGTTCCTCCAGCTGGCCAGCGACTGGAATGCCCCGCTGGTGCGGGTGTTCGGCGGCGACCTGGACCCGCCGCCGGCGCGCCAGGACCGGCTCCGGGCCGCGGCACGGGTCCTCGAGCAGGCCGTGCCGCTGGCCGCCAGGCTCGGCGTGGCCATCGGCGTGGAGACGCACGACGCCTTCTCCGCGTCCTCGGCCGTGGCCGAACTGCTGGCCCTGGTCTCAACCGACGGGGTGCCCTCGGACCTGGTGGGCGCGGTCTGGGACAGCCATCATCCGCACCGGATGGGCGAGACGCCCGCCGAGGTGTACGCCAACCTGGGTCCTCGCCTGCTGCTCGCCCAGGTCAAGGACGCCCGCCGCGCCCCGGACGGGGACTGGCGGCTGGTCCTGCTCGGCGCGGGCGAGGTGCCGGTCAGGGAGATGCTCCGCCTGCTGACGGCCGGGGGCTACCCGCACTGGATCTCGGTGGAATGGGAGAAGCGCTGGCACCCCGAGATCGAGGACCCCGAGGTGGCCCTCCCCCAGCACCTGGACCTGCTGACCGCGTGGCTAGAGTCAGATCTGTGACGTCAGGGGCACACGAGCGCGGCTTCGGGATCGTCGGCACCGGGGTGATCGCGGCCATGCACGCCGCCGCGATCGCCACCTTGCCCCGCGCCCGGCTGGCGGCCGTGACCGACGTGGCCGGCGGGGCCGCCGCGGCCTTCGCCGCCGCCCGCGGCTGCGCCGCCGAGCCCGGCCTGGACCAGCTGCTCGCCCGGTCTGATGTCGACGTGGTGTGCGTCTGCGTGCCGAGCGGCCTGCACGCCGAGGTCGGCGTCCGCGCCGCCCGGGCCGGCAAGCACCTGGTGGTGGAGAAGCCGATCGACGTCACGCTGGCCGCGGCCGACCGGCTCATCGAGGCGGCCCGCGCGGCCGGGGTGGCGCTGACCGTGATCTCCCAGCACCGCTTCGATCCCGGCCTGATCGAGCTGAAGCGGCTGCTCGGCGACGGGGCCCTGGGCCGGCTGGTGCTCGCCGAGGCCAGCACCAAGTGGTACCGGACGCAGGCCTACTACGACAGCGCCGCGTGGCGCGGCACCTGGGCCATGGACGGCGGCTCGCTGATGAACCAGGGCATCCACTACGTGGACCTGCTGCGCTGGTGCATGGGCCCGGTAGCCGAGGTCACCGCGGTCTGCGCCACCCAGGCGCACCAGGTCGAGGTCGAGGACACGGCGCTGGCGATCGTCAGGTTCGGCTCGGGCGCCGTCGGCACGATCCTGTCCAGCACGGCCGCGTACCCCGGCTTCCCGCAGCGGCTGGAGATCACCGGGACGGACGGCACCGTGATCGTCGAGGACGGCCGGATCGTCCGCCGCGCGTTCGGCGCACAGGCCACGGCCGGCCCTCCCGGGGATGGCGCCGACCCGGGCGCCGGGGCCATGGGGGCTCTTGGGGCTGCGGCCGACCCGGCCGCGATCGAGGTGGCCAGTCACGCCGCGCAGATCGCCGACCTGCTGGCCGCGGCCGGCGATCCCGGGGAAGACGCCGACCCGGGCGCCGGGGCCGTCGGGGCTCTTGGGGGTCATGGGGCTGCGGCCGACCCGGCCGCGATCGAGGTGGCCAGCCACGCCGCGCAGATCGCCGACCTGCTGGCCGCGGTCGAGGAGGGGCGCGCACCCGCCGTGGACGGCCAGGCCGGCCGCGACGCGCTCGAGATCGTCCGCGCCGTGTACGAGTCGGCGCGCACCGGCGCGCCGGTCGGGCTCACGGGTTCATGACGGTCACGCTCAGCGGCTTTGCCGACGAGATCTCGCCGGACCCGCGCGAGCAGCTCGCCACGCTCGCCGCCGAGTCGATCACGCACCTGGAGCTGCGCAGCGCCTGGTCGGTCAGCGTGGCCGACCTCACCGGCGCACAGCTGGCCGAGTTCCGGGCCATGCTGGCGGACGCCGGCGTCGCGGTCTCCGCGATCGGGTCACCCATCGGGAAGATCCCGGTCGGCGCGCCGATCGGCCCCGAACTGGACCGGATGCGCCGCGTCGCGGCCACGGCCCGCGAGCTCGGCACCACGATCGTCCGCGTGTTCTCGTTCTTCATCCCGGCCGGTGAGCCGCCCGGGCGGTACCGCGCCCAGGTCATCGACCGGATGGCCGCGCTGGCCGAGATCGCGGCCGGGCAGGGGCTCGTGCTGGCGCACGAGAACGAGAAGGAGATCTTCGGGGACACTCCCGGCCGCTGCGCCGACCTGATCACCGCGGTGAACTCCCCCGCCCTGCGGGCGACGTTCGACGCGGCGAACTTCGTCCAGTGCGGCGTCAGGCCGTTCAGCGAGGCCTACGGACCGCTGCGGCCGCACCTGGTCTACCTCCAGGTCAAAGACGCTCTCGCGGCCACCGGAGAGGTCGTGCCCGCGGGCCAGGGCGACGGGCAGATCCGGGAAACCCTGGCCGCGCTGCGGGACTCGGGCTTCGCGGGCGTCATGTCGCTGGAACCGCACCTGGCCCGGGCGGGCCGCCACGGCGGGTTCAGCGGACCCGAGGGCTTCACCCTGGCCGCCCGATCGCTCAAATTGATCCTGAACGAGCTGGGTATCTCCTGGCGCTGAACGGGCCCGAGGGGCCCGGGCCGGCCCGGGTCCGGTGTCCCGGCCCGAACGGGGCCGGATTACTGTGTGGATTGGGCTCGCGCGGGTAGGGACGGCTTTCCGCTCACCCGCGTTCCGCGTCGGACCTTCAGGAGGTGCCCCGTGCCCACGCCAGCCACCGACATCGACCTCGCGACCGCCGCCGAACTCGGCCAGCAGCTGCGGGTGGACTCCGTCCGGTCGAGCACCTCGGCCGGGTCCGGGCATCCCACCTCGAGCATGTCCGCCGCCGACCTGATGGCCGTGCTGGTGGGCCGGCATCTCCGCTACGACTGGGACAACCCGGACCATCCGGGCAACGACCACCTGATCTTCTCCAAGGGACACGCGTCGCCCCTGGCGTACTCGATCTTCAAGGCGGTCGGGGTCGTCTCCGACGAGGAGCTGATGACCGGCTACCGCCGCTTCGGCTCGCGCCTGGAAGGTCACCCCACCCCGGTCCTGCCCTGGGTGGACGTGGCCACCGGGTCGCTCGGCCAGGGCCTGCCGGACGGCGTCGGCGTCGCGCTGGCCGGCAAGTACCTGGACGAGCTGCCGTACCGGGTCTGGGTGCTGTGCGGCGACAGCGAGATGGCCGAGGGGTCGATGTGGGAGGCGTTCGACAAGGCCTCGCACTACAAGCTGGACAACCTGATCGCCATCGTCGACGTCAACCGGCTCGGCCAGCGCGGTCCCACCGACCTCGGCTGGGACCTGGACGCCTACCGGCGCCGGGCGGAGGCGTTCGGCGCCCGGGTGTTCGAGATCGACGGCCACGATGTCGCGGCGATCGACCAGGCCATGGCCGAGGCGGGCGACCTCAGCGGCGAGCGCCCGGCCGTCATCCTGGCCCGCACCCTCAAGGGCCGCGGCGCCTCCGAGGTGGAGGACCGGGAGGACTGGCACGGCAAGCCGCTCCCGCCGGACATGGCCGAACGGGCCATCGTCGAGCTCGGCGGCGAGCGCCATCTGGTCGTCCGCGGACCGGCACCCGCCGAGGGGCAGCCGCGGCGTCGTGTCAACGGCCACGCCGAGGTCAAGCTGCCCGCCTACGACCGCGGCCAGAAGGTGGCTACCCGCAAGGCCTACGGGGAGGCGCTGGCCGCGCTCGGCGCGCGGCCCGACATCGTGGCGATGGACGGCGAGGTGAGCAACTCCACCTATGCCAACCTGTTCGCCCAGGCCCACCCCGACCGGTTCTTCGAGATGTACATCGCCGAGCAGCAGATGGTCGCCGCGGCGGTGGGCGTGGGCGTGCGCGGCTACCGGCCGTTCGCCTCGACCTTCGCCGCGTTCTTCACCCGGGCCTACGACTTCATCCGGATGGCCGCCGTCTCCCGGGCCAGCATCTGCCTGTCCGGCTCGCACGCCGGGGTGGAGATCGGCGCCGACGGCCCGTCCCAGATGGCCCTGGAGGACCTGGCCATGATGCGGGCGGTGCATGGCTCCACCGTGCTCTACCCCGGCGACGCCACCAGCGCCGCCGCCCTGGTCGAGACCATGGCCGACCTGGACGGCGTCTCGTACATGCGGACCACCCGGGGCGCCTACCCGGTGCTGTACGAGGCCGGCGAGTCGTTCCCGGTCGGCGGCTCCAAGGTGCTCCGCTCGGCCGACGACGACCAGGTCACCCTGATCGGCGCCGGCGTGACCCTGCACGCCTGCCTGGCAGCGGCCGACCAGCTACGGGACGAGGGCGTCAGTGCCCGGGTGATCGACCTGTACTCGGTCAAGCCGGTCGACACCGCCACGCTGTCGGCGGCCGCCGCCGCCACCGGCGGGCGGCTGGTCGTCGCCGAGGACCACCATCCCGAAGGCGGCATCGGCTCCGCCGTCGTCGACGCCCTGACCGGCGCCGGGCCCGCCGAGCTGAGCGTGGCTCACCTCGCCGTCCGCGAGATGCCCGGATCGGGCACCACCGCCGAACTGCTCGCCGAGTCCGGCATCGACGCCGACGCCGTCGCAGCGGCGGCCCGGGGCCTGCTCGCCTAGCTACTGCCGGTCAGGCCCCAGCGGCGCCGGATGCCCCTGTCGGCCACGCCGAACAGCTGGTCCACGATGACGCCGAGGACCAGGATCACGATGATGATCGCGGTGGCGCTCGCCATGTCGGACTGGTCCTGGTTGGTGGACAGCAGCACGCCCAGTGACGGCTGGTTCGCGATGATGACGAGTAGCTCGCCCGCCATCAGGCTGCGCCAGGCGAACGCCCAGCCCTGCTTGAGCCCGGCCACGAACGCGGGCAGCGAGGCCGGCAGGATCAGGTACCGGTACAGCGACAGCCTGCGCAGCCCCATCATCTTGCCCGCCTTGAGCAGCAGCGGCGGAGTGTAGTCCACTCCGGCGATCAGCCCGTTGGCCACCGAGGGGGCAGCGCCGAGGATGATCACGAACAAGATGGCCGTGGTCGAGATGCCGAACAGGATGATCGCGAACGGGAACCAGGCGATGGACGGCAGCGTCTGCAGCCCCGTGATCAGCGATCCGACGGCCGCCCGCAGCGGCCTGATGCGGGACACCACGGCGCCGATGACCGCGCCGATCAGCACGGCGAGGCCGAACCCGAGGACAGCGCGTACGGCGGTGGTCGCGATGGCGTGCCAGAGCAGGCCGGTCTGCAGCTGGTGCCAGAGGTTGGACAGGGTGACACCGGGCCCGGGGAAGATGGCCTTCTTCCAGCCACTGACGTGGATCAGCTGCCACACCGCGAGCACGATGATGATGGCCAGCCCGACCGGCCACAGGCCGGCCCAGGCACGCGCGCCCAGGCGGCGGCTGCGCTGATCCGAGGGTGCCTCCAGGGACTCCAGATAGGTCAGCCGCTCCGCGTAACCCGGCAGGTTCTTTTCCCTGGGGGGCGGCAGGCCGATGTCACCGGACATCGCGGCTCATCTCCTCACGCAGCCGGTCGGTGATCCGTGCGGCCAGCTCGGCGACCGGCGCCGAGTCGATCCGGCGGGGCTCCTCGATGGGCACGTCGAACTCCGCGATGATCCGGCCGGGGCGGCTGCTCAGCACCACGACCCGGTCACCGAGCCGGACCGCCTCCCGGACGTTGTGGGTCACGAACAGGACGGTCAGCCGCCGCCCGGCACAGATCCGGTCGAGCTCGTCGTGCAGCACGTCCCTGGTCATCGCGTCCAGCGCTCCGAACGGCTCGTCCATCAGCAGCACGTCCGCGTCCTGCGCCAGGGCCCGGGCCAGCGCGACCCGCTGCCGCATGCCGCCGGACAGCTGGTGCGGCCGCTTCCCGCCGAACCCGGTCAGGTGCACCGTGTCCAGAAGTTCCTCGGTCCGCTGGCGGCGCTCGGCCTTGCCCAGGCCACGGGCCCGCAGCGCCAGCTCGACGTTGCCCGCCGCGGTGAGCCACGGGAACAGCGCCGGTTCCTGGAACATGAACGCCACCCGGCCGCCCCCGGTGGACACCTCACCGGACGTGGGCTCCTCCAGGCCGGCCACCAGGGAGAGCAGCGTGGACTTGCCGCAGCCCGAGGCGCCGATGAGGCAGGTGAACTCCCCCGGCGCCACCTCGAGCGTCACCTTGTCGAGCGCGCGCACGGCCGATCCGCCGCGCCCGAACACCTTGGACACGCCCGTCAGCCGGACCGAGTCCCTTTGCACTGCGGCCTGGGGTGCCGCGCGGCGGTCGGTGACCGTCACGGAACTCACCTGCCTCACCATGGCTAGGAGCTGATCTGGGAATCGCCGGCCGCGGCCAGCGCCTTGTTCAGCGGGCCGAGATCGTAGATCCCGGTCAGGTCGACCGGCTTGAGCAGGCCGAGCGAGGCGGCCTGGTCGGCGTCGGTCTTCAGCGAGGCCGCGGCCGGGTCGTTGGTGAACGTGATCTCCTTGAACGACGCCGCGACAAGGTCCGCCTTCAGCGGCTTGCCGGTGTAGGAGGCCAGCTCCGCGTTCGCATCCGCCTGCGCCTGCGTCGGGTTGGACTTGATGAAGGCGTTCGCCTGCACCTGGGCCTTGACCAGGTCGGCCACGATGTCCGGATGGGCGGAAAGGAAGCTCTGCGTCACCACGAGCAAGGTGGTGACGCCGGGCTCGCTGAGCAGCACCGTGCCGCCGTCGCTGACCATCTGGACGTCGTAAGGAGCCGGCTCGGAACCGCCGGCGATCTGCCCGGACTTGAACTGCAGGACCGCCGCCGAGTTCGGCTTGGTCGGCTTGATGAAAGCGTCACCGCCGCCGGTCGTGGTGGTAGCCACGCCGTGCTGCTTGAGCCAGTACCGCAGGGCCACGTCCTGCGTGTTGCCGAGCGACGGGGTGGCCAGCGACTTGCCCTTGAGCTGGGCGGCCGAGGTGATGCCCTTCTTGACCA